>NZ_LS999521.1:3631489-3934114 GCF_900520355.1 Acinetobacter calcoaceticus
GACCCTGTACCAAAAACAAATATGGTGAAGGGTTTAAATGACGTAAAGCACGGTAAACTTGCAAAGCCTCACCATCAAAGTCCGAAACCATACGCTGGCCCGGAACAACCTGCATCACATCACCTGCACGGATATATTCTTTAACCTTTTCTATGGTCTCAAGGAATTTCGCTTTACCCGTAATCGATTCAAAATGAGGCGGTGTATGCGGCTTAGCTTGCAAACTCACTGGTGTAGCCAATAACTGTTCCAGTTGATCTAATTTTTGCTGTGCATCTTCATAAGCATGTGCGTGCGTTGTATCCGCATGCACAATTAAAAATAATGTATCTTTCAGGTTGTCAAAGACAATAACTGTCTTTGAAAGCATCAACCACAAGTCTGGTAAAGCAATTGGATCAGCCGCAGGTACATTCTTTAAGCGTGGCTCAATATAACGAACTGCATCATAGCCCAAATAACCCACTAGCCCGCCAGTAAAACTTGGTAATGCTGGCAAAAGCTCGGCTGGTGGCACTGTAAATTGCTTCTGAAATTCACGAATATATTGAAATGGATCTAGACAATCTTCTTGTGTAATTGAGCCATCAGCATGCTGTACAGACAAGACCCCTGCATTACATGAAAAAACTGTCGATTCGCCTAAACCGATCATAGAGTAGCGCGCCCAGTTTTCACCACCTTCAACCGACTCAAATAAATAAGCTTGTTTTTGCTCCTTAAAACGAGCAAAAACAGATAAAGGTGTTTCCGTATCTGCCAAACGCTGGCGATAAACTGGAATAGTGTTGTAACCCGATGCCTTAAGTTGTTCAAATTGCGCTAATGTGGTCATGAATTTTTCTCTAATATGGTTTCGATTTAAAACGGTGTTTTTCTAGTTTCGATTTAGACACGCCATCGAAAAACCATACGCTTATTCATGCTGATCTCCATTTCACTCATTAGATAATTAACTCAGCCAAACTATCAACCACTTGCTGAGGTTGGCAATCATAGATATTTTCTCCATGATTATAGCCATAGCTAACCACAATACAATCAATTCCCGCACGGCGCGCCGCCTCAATATCATTACTTGAATCACCAATCATGAGCGCGTGCGAAGCAGATACCTTTAAACTTTGCATACAATGCAACAAAGGCAAGGGATGTGGTTTTCTCTCTGGCAAACTATCTCCCCCAAGTACAACTTGAAAATAAGAAGAAAGTTCTAATGCATTAATTAACCCTTGAGCAAGTTGCACAGGTTTATTGGTAACACATGCCATATGTATATTCAAAGCTTTACAGTGCTTTAAAAACTCAGTTACTCCAGGATAAATTTGAGTATTCACACAAAGCTCTACACCGTATACATCCACAAATTTCTGTAAGAGGACTTTATGCTGTTCAGCGTCTAATTTTCCAAAAATATGCAGCAGAACACTTTCACAGAGTTTAGACACTCCTTTACCGACCCATGCTCGTATCTGGGCTTCTGTTATTAAAGGCCATTCTAATTCTTGCAAGCTTAGGTTCATTGATCTATATAAATCAGCAGCAGAATCAACCAGTGTTCCATCTAGATCAAATAAAATTAAATCGCGCTTACTTAGTTGTGCAACAGACATCTTCTTCTTCTCAAAATTAAAAAGGCATGCGTTTAGCATGCCTTGATTGTAAAAGCACCAACAGATTATTTAAAGAATAACCATGCTAATAAAGCTAAAATTACTAAAATAATAATAGTGATTAAACCAACTGAGGCATTCTTCTGTTGCTCTTTTTCTTCAGCAACACGAGAAATAGGCTCATCAAAGCTAACAGGCGCTTGTGGCTGCTGTGCTTTAACATCTATACCTTCGGGAATAGGTGCAGGTTTCGGTATAGAAATATTTTGCGGCATACCATCGCGGCTCACTTCTATTTCCGCAGCACGCTCTGTAAGGCTTGGCATCCCTTGATCGCTTAAATCTTGAGATGGTGCCGCATTTACAGGTTCTGCTTCAATTTCGGGTAAATCAGCAACTTCTTGTGCAGGTGCAAACACAGAGAATTTAAAGCTAGCGAATTGAACAATATCGCCCTCATGCAATTGCTTCTCTTGCTCAATACGAATGTCATTTACAAATGTACCATTCGAAGAGTTTAAGTCTTGAACCCAAAGTAATTGGTCTTTTAAAAGCAGAGCTGCATGGCGACGTGAAATCTCAGCTGCTTGTAATAATAAATCGGCATCTTGATGGCGCCCCACCAACATATCGCGATCAATGTTAATTTCTTGTCCAGTAAACTCACCAGTAATTGCTTGTAATTTCCAAGTCATGCCTATGTGTCCTAATCCATCATTTTCTCAATAATAACACGCTACTATGGTGCTGTGCTTGGACGCAATGTCGTTGTTGTTACCGTATTTTTAGTACGGTTCACCTCAGGGTCAGGTAACTGTAAAGTTTGCTTTTGCACTGCTGGCTCTACAGTAACTGGTGTAATGACTGTTGTACTTTTGCCACCAGAAGGAACCTGTTGATAATTTTTTGGCTGAGAGGCAATACTTGGCGGCGTCATTTTTTGATTGTAGACGTCATCAACCTGTTCAGGCAGTTTGGCAAAATTGCCATTTTTATCCATCGCCAATTGCAAGCTGTAAAGTTGGCTATAGCGCTGCTGAGACAAACGGCGTACATCATTTGCATCACCCACAATTGTTGGATGAATAAAGACAAGTAGATTACGCTTGATATTACTTCGAGTATCCGATCGGAACAATCTACCTACGTATGGAATACTGCTTAATCCCGGTATTCCTTGGCGATTAAATTCAACATCATCAGATACTAAACCACCCAAAACCACCGTCTGTCCATGTTCAGCCAATACAGCCGTTTTAATAGCACGTTTATTGGTAATCAAATCGGCAGCCTGACCTTTACTCGCCTGAACATTTGAAACTTCTTGTTCAATTTCAAGTCGAACTGTGCCATTTTCACCTATGTGAGGTATAACTTTTAATGTCACCCCCACATCTTTACGTTCAACAGTTGTATATGGGTTGATACCGGTACTATTCGTAGTAACTGACCCCGTTACAAATGGAACGTTCTGACCTACAACAATATAAGCTTCTTCATTATCCATTGTCACAATAGATGGTGTAGACAATAAATTAGAAGCTGTATTTTCTTTTAATGCTTGAATTAGAGCGCCATAAAGTTGACGAGAACCATCTGCACCCTCTTTATATTTACCTAGTGCTATTGAACTACCCGCACCAATTGCACTTCCTAGACCAGAGGCACCGCCAGTTAGGTAACCTGCCGCAAGCGATGCCAAACTAGAACCTGCATTGGTAAAGTTAATTAAACCTATACCACTATTAATATCACCAAGTGCCCACTGCACCCCCAATTGATCGGCATCTTTCCCAGAAACTTCAATAATCGCTGCTTCAATGAGTACCTGCTGACGGCGGATATCAAGCTGCTGGATAGCAGACTCAATTTCACGCATTAACTGTGGATCAGCCTTAACAACTAATGAGTTTTGGGCATTATCCGCAATAATGCTTACACCATTTTGGTTAAAGCTACTGATATTATTCTGATTATTACTATTTGAATTACCATTCAAATTTATTGAAGGCGTAGAAATTGAAGTACCACTTGAACCTGAGCTTGTTGAACCTGAATTTTGGTTATTACCCATTAAATTATTGATCGGATTCGACGAGTTAGAAGAATTATTACTATTTGACGAAGAAACTGCTTGTCCTGTTACAAGGCCTTGTAAAATTTCTGATAAATTTTTTGCACTTGCATATTTTAATCGAAAAACTTTTAGGCCCCCTAAACGGTCTGCCGAAGGCACATCTAGCATTTCAATCATGTGGCGAATGCGCTTACGTGTTTCAGGATCACCTTTAACCATAATACGATTCGTTCGATTGTCTGCAATAATACGGATACGTGCGCCACTAAAATCTTTCGAAGCTCCTGTTGCACTCATTGCTTCAAGTTGAGTAATGATTTCCTCTGCCTGACTCGATTGCAAATTAATAGCTTCAATATCATTTTGCCCCGTACCGTCGAGGTTACGAATGATATTCTCAAGTTGATATATATTCGCAGCTCGGTCTGAAACAATCAGCGCATTCGTGCCTGCTATTGCAGCCATATGCGCAAATTGAGGCATTAAAGGGCGAAGTGCGGGAATTAAGTCATTTGGATTGGTATTTTCAAGCCAAATCACTCGAGTGACGATTTGATCACCCCGCAGTCTATTTCTAGAATCGTAAGGAATTCCTGAATTTTTAACATTGCTATCCGGCACCAGTTTAATGGTGTTCCCAGAGGGAATTGCCACTACCCCATTTACATTTAAGACCCCAAGAAATAGATCATAAACTTCATCTTTATTGAGGGGTTTATTGGATATTACGGTGACATTGCCACGCACTCGCGGATCTACTGCAAAGTTTTTCCCAGTAATGTCTGCAACTTCATTAATAAATGCAGTTAAGTCAGCATCACGTAAATTGATCTTCCATGTCTGGGCATAGGCACTGCTGCTCACTGTCGCAATCAATGGGGCTGCTGCAAGTAATGCCCAAAGTGGACGTTGATGATTCAAAAAAGCCATAACTTGCGATATTTCCTAACTCTTATGGTGACGTGTTATCACTAAAAATTTTGTTGTATGGTCATCACTTGATCACCACGTTTTATTTCTAATTTCACTTGCCCAGCTCGACGAGCCTGTTCAAGTAACTGCACATCCGTTTGTCCCTGCCCAACCGTTTGACCATTTAAAGAAACAATACGGTCACCCGGCCTTAAACCTAACTTATTTCGAAGCGCAATGGGTGTACGTTCTGTAACTTCAAAACCTTCGCTTGAGTTCCCGCTTACGCCCATATCACGTAGATATTGTTCACGGTTACCTTGCATTTGCTGAATAGCCTGTCCAAGCGCTTCTTGAGTACTATTAGCCGAAGGTGCCTGTTGAGTAGCGGTCGGCGGATTTGCTGGGGATACCTCTGGATTAGGTGGTTGATATAACCCATTTGGCAAACCTTTAAATTGAAGCTCACGCGTACTTCCATTACCTTGACGCAATATCACGTGATCCCAATAAACTTCTGCTAGCTGGTAGGAGGTAGAGGCTATTGTTTCACCCACCCGATACCGGTCAGCAGTATTATCAAGCTTAATAACAGCCGAAGAAAAACGGTTCGGATAACCCACTATCACACCTTGCAATTCTAGGTTGACATTTTCCTGAGCTGCATTGGCTGAAGGTTCATTAAAAAGCGAAAAAGTACTAATGTTAGGAATTTGTGGCTGCTGTGATCCTAACTCTACCCGATCGAACTGCATCATTTGAGGAGGTGCAATAACCCACCAAAATAATGAAGCCAATTTCCAGCATAGCCATAAAATTAAAAAGGCGAATACAATAACGCTTAGCCGATCTAATTTTTGCCATTGTAGTTGCTGTAATTTTTCAATCCATACTTTCATTAGTTACCCCCTTGCATCAAAGGTTGGCGAGAACTAATGACAAATGTATCTAAACCAGCTTTCCCATCATAAGATGGAATATTCAGTAATAATCTTTGTGTAAGCTGCACATCAAGCATCATATTGGCATCTAATAAAAGGTTTGCCATTTTTTGACTGCGTTGATCACGTATATCTATCTGTAATTGACCATTTTGATCCGTTAATTGCCCATTTAAAGAAGGCATATTCATTCGGTCTTGACGGTCACCAATATTATAAATTAAAGCACCACCACCCCAATGCAATTGGCCATCAACTGCGGCGAAACCTTGCTCTTTTTTATAATTAAAATCAATATCTTTTAACTGGATACTGTTCACAGGCCATTGCCAGTTCACAACTTGTTTTAATGTTTCAGGCGCGATTTGACCATTCATTGTCCTTACAAGTACTTTTTTACCCATACCATAAGCCATTACCCCAGATAATTGGGTATTTCCACTATGGATATCTACATCAGCCGCGAACCTTAATAAAAACATGTCAAGAGGTCTAGTTTTCCAATGAATCGAGCCTCTCAAAGTACCGCGCCGCCAATCTGCTTGGCCTTGCCAGATATTTCCACTTACATTGTGTAGAGTTTGATTATTCTTTGAAAATTTAGAAATAAGCCACGTCGCGGGGATCTGTAAAATAATAAAAATTAAAAATGCAATGAGGGCAAATAACCACCACTTCCATTGCTTAGACTTTTTCTTCATTCAGCCTTACCAACATGCAAATTATCGTCCTTATTTTGAGAGTAGCTCCCTAGTCTGACATTATGCATACTTTTTCAACATCGCCAATTCACTTCATATAAAAAAACCAAGCAATCAGGCTTGGCTTCTGTATTAAGACTATAAGTTGAACGTATGACAAAATCATGAAAACTGGCTAATCAACTTACTAAGTGTACATTTGATCTCAACAATCTATTTAAAAATGAATTTAAGCACTCAATTTTTTAAATAATATTTACTACAAAATTTTAGATATTTTCACGCATAAAAAAAGCCAAGCAGATTTGCTTGGCTTTTTATTATGAGCAATACAATTAGATTAAGAAATCTTCAAGTTTTGCGCCTTTTTCAATTTCAGCAACTAACCAGCGTGGTTGTTTACCACGACCAGTCCAAGTCTCTTCAGAATTGTTTTTGTTACGGTAACGAGGTTCTACAGATTTACGTGTAGTTTTCTTACGTTTTTGAGCACCAAATTCAAGAAGCTGTTCAACAGTAAAGCCAACTTTTTCAGCAATCTCGATAATTTGATTATAAGCATCTTCGATTGCTTGATCTTTTTTACTCACAATTAAAGCTTCCGCTTCTTCTTGTAAACGTTTTAACTCTTCAACAGATAATTCACTGATATCCGGTTTCATTAATAAATACTCCAGTCTTACAGACAATTCAAAATAATACAGACAAAATTTAAAAACATAAAATCAAGACCAATATTATTTATAATCTATTCAATAAGCAATAGTTTGAAAGCCGTGTTCATCAGAATAACCAAAAAAATTACCTTTTAATTACATTATTAATTATAAATGAAATATATTTAATTAATATTTATTTAAGATAAATGTATTAAGTCATGTCCAACAGTTTTTTCTAGCTCTATAATTTTTTGTTTTATTTCCTGAGGTATTTCACATTTCCGTTCTGTTAATTTATCTACGCATACCATAACAGCTTCACCAGTAGCCACAATTTGTTGTTGTGTTTCACTCCATAATATATAAGCCATACGGAACGCACTATTACGGAGCTCTTCCACGCGAACACCGACTTTCAACACATCAGGATAAAAAACTGGCTTTAAGTATTTACACTGACTTGAGGCTACAACGGTATATAATTGTGGCGTTAATATATTTATCGCTTCCATATATAAAATACGTGAGCTTTCAATATATCGATAATATTGTACATTATTGACATGACCAAAAGCGTCCATATCTCCCCACGCTACTTTCTGTTCATATATTATCGGGTAGACAGACAGTTCTTTCATTTTTGCCTCATATTTTAAATTTTAAAAAATTCGCATCATTTTCAAAGATTAGGTTTAACTGATTGATTAACGCTTCATCTTCTTTAAGGGTAGACTTAATACGCAAATAGCTCATTAAAATATTATCTGGATATAATGTTAATAATGTTTCAGCCTCTGCTTGACGTCCGGTTGCCATATAGACATGCCATTTTGCAAAAGTTAAAACTGGCAAATTCATATATTGATTTTCAAATTCGATAATTTTTTCTTCGACATCAGCATAGTCTGGAACCTGTTTAAGCAACTGTTGCTGAAACCACAGGTAAAATACTTCTGGATCGAACTGCTCTTTTAATAGGTGTAGTGTTAAGGCGGCATGCTGCATGCTCATATCAGGCATACGCGCTAATAGTTTGAGCCATAACAACTTACTACTATAAGGTCGAGTTTGAATCTCAGACTCTAAATCTAGATAACGTTGTTGCAAGGCATGCAAGTCGTCAATTGAAGCTTGATCAAACTGCTGAAGAAGTTGCTGCAACCATAAATCACGGTGCTCAGCATCTAATAATCCATACTTCATTGACCGTAAATATACCCATGGATGTTGCAGCGCTAATTGCCCCCATAACGCAGTTAATCTTTGCTGGTAGGCAGTTTCTATTTCCTCAAGCCAAGGTGATAACTGATGCTGGTATAAAAATTCGAGATGAGTTAATGCACGGTCAGCTTCGTTTTGGGCTAAAAAGATTTCGATTCGCTCTAACTCTGCCAATTCAAATGCCATGGGCGGTGATTGATCTAAAGCAGTTAATGCTTTTGGATAATCTCCACTTAAAACCAGAAATCTGGCATCAATAATATTTTTTAAAAGTCCTGATTGAGTAAAAACACGTTCAATAAATACACGTTGGTCTTCGGCGGCTTCTAATAACCAAACAATACCTAATTGCTCATAGGGATGAAGGTTTTTAAACTGGAAAATGTTTTCATTTTTTCTTTGCTCACGAGAGGAATATCGTTTAACCCAAAGCCATATGAGTTGAGCAATAAAACTCATCACCACAAAAGCAAGGGTTAATCCCCAGACATTTGTTTGCAACTGCAATTGTCGCCAGTAGATATAGACATACCCTATTCCATAGCCATAACTAAATAAAGCTAAAGCTGCAAAGAGTATTAAGCTAATTACGAAATAAACCGACAGGAGGTGTTTCATATCTCCTCCTTATGAGCCAATTAGACCAAGTGTAGATAATTTAGGAACAGGCACTACCGATAAATGTGCCACTTTAGCAATACGTTTTTTTAACTGCTGACTGGTTGCATCAGGCATTTCATCTAACTTTTGCATCACAGATTGCAACTCATTTTGAAACTCTGTCATTTTCCCTTGATTGAGTGCCTGTTCAGCAATTAATAATCTTAGTTGAACTTCTTTGAGCACTACACTTCGATTCATTAAATTAATAGATGGGTTTTCTACTTTTTCTATACGGAACCATTTTTTCCACCAAGATACAGCCTCTGATTGATCCATCTCAAGTTTAGGCTGAGCTAAAGCTTGCTGAATATTTTTATCAATCGTCTGTAATAAATCGTCAATCAATTGATGGCGTTGATTTTGAGCCAATGTAAATTGTTGAACTGCCTGCTTATCCTGCTCAAGCGATTGATTTAAGCTTTGTTGCAATGCAGGAGCAATTTCATAATGCACAACGGATTGCTGCAATTGGTTTAATTGATCAACTGCATAAATCAATTGTTGCTGATCAATTGCAAATTGAATTAAATCCAATTTTTGTTTTATTAAAACTGTAGGAGCAATCCCCATCGGTGGAGCTTCTAAATTGCTGGCTGGACTCAGTTTATTGCCTATATTTACGGGCTGATTCTGTAATTGTCGCTGCAAAGCAACCAATTGATCATTTAGATTGGCATAGTGCTGTTCTGATTGAAGCAGACTTTGCTTAAGCTCAGGAACAGTACGAGAAATTTGCCACATATCGTAACTGAGCTTAGCCAACCAAGCCACGCCCAGTAAAATAATGATAGAAACAAGTTTTCTCATACGAATCCTTATAATGCCTGAATGTGATGAATCATCCCCGAAGGCGATAAATTTTCAAGTTGAATAATGTGAAAATGAGCCTGTTGCTGATCGCGATATTCTTTAACAATTTGAAAAAGACGTGGTCCTAAAACCAAATATACACAATCAGGTTTTATATTATTTTTTGAACAAAGCTCTAACCAATACTTCCAGCTCGCCTCACTCGTAATTAAGACCAGCCATTTATTTAAATTATAATTTGAATTCTGTGTTAGATGTTTGAATGTGGAATATGAAGTTTCTGGGCACTGCCGATGATATAAAACGAAATTTAAAATCTGAATTCCTTGCTGCTGCAAAGTCTCCATCATAAATTGACGTCCACCTTCTCCCCGCCAAAAAGCGATGCTACCGGCCTGCTTCATATGATGCAGAATAGGTAGATTTAACATCCCCTCAGAAGTTTCAACATCTGGAATATGCGCTTCTATTCCATACTCATTTAGACAATTGGCCGTTGACTGCCCAACGGCAATCCACTGAATATGTTTTAAATCACTGAGCTTTAAACCACTTTGCAGTAAATACTTCATCCCCACATCAACAGCGGTTGGGCTCACTACAACGATAGCTTGTGCCTTAACTAATTGTCGATAAAGCTGAAGTAAATGTTCGGAAAAGGGTTTAGCAACGAGTTCTAAAAGAGGTAAAGACTCAACCTGATAACCTTCATTTTGCAAAACTTCAGTTAATTCTGCAGCCCGAGAATCAGGTCGAGTATTAATAAACAACATAGCTTAGTAGAGAGCCTTTAATAGCTCGCCAGCACCTTGATCAAGTAAGTTTCGAGCAAGGTTTTCACCTAATTGATGAGCATTGCTGGCTTCATCTGTCAGTTCAGCACGTAATAATGTTTGACCATCAGGACTTCCGACACGCCCTTCAATATGGATTTTTCCATTTTGTAGTGTGGCATAACCTGCAATGGGTACCTGACAACCACCTTCAAGATAAGCATTAAAAGCACGCTCAGCACGCACACAAACATCTGTTTCTTGGTGTAATAATGGTTGAATTAAAGCTAATACATCTTGGTCAGCCGCACGGCATTCCAAGCCCAATGCACCTTGTCCCACCGCAGGCAAACTAATATCTGGTGTTAAACAATGACGAATACGTTCTGACAGCCCTAACCGCTTCAAACCAGCACTGGCCAAAATAATCGCGTCATACTGACCGTCATCTAGCTTTGCTAAACGTGTTCCAACATTTCCACGCAAGTCAATAATTTGCAAATCAGGGCGTTGTTTTAAAATCTGAGATTTACGACGTAAACTTGATGTACCAACTTTTGCACCTTGAGGTAGATCAGCAAATTTTTCAAATTGATTTGAAACGAAAGCATCTAATGGATCTTCACGTTCACAAATGACCGCCAAGGTTAAACCTTCTGGCAAAGCCATCGGAACATCTTTCATTGAATGTACAGCTAAATCTGCACGCCCATCTAAAAGTGCTGCTTCTAACTCTTTAACAAACAGCCCTTTCCCACCAATTTTTGCTAAAGGCGTATCTAAAATTTTGTCGCCCTGCGTGACAAACTTAACCAACTCCACCGTTAAATCGGGGTGAAGCTCCTGTAATCGGGCACGAATATATTCTGCCTGCCAAAGAGCAAGTGGGCTTTGTCGTGTAGCAATTTTCAAGGTTTTCATAAATTCAAGCATGGGCTGGTCAAACAATACACCCTAAACTTAACTTGATCCCTTAAAAATGCAAGTAAAATCTCGCACGTCCAAGATAACTCTTTTTAAGTTTAGAGCTGATGAATCCGGTCTCTAAGCATAGATAAATGTCGACGGCTCACCGAAAGTCGTTCATCTAAACCACGTAATCGAACCTGATATTGTCCCGAACTGACCAACTCCAATCCATCTAAATAGGCAACCGCAACTAATGCATTGCGATGAATACGAATAAATTGATCTGCAAATTCGGTTTCAAGCTCTTTTAATGTTTCATCAATTAATACACTGCCATTTTGATGACGCACCGTGACATATTTCTGATCTGCTAAAAAATAATAAATATTTTCAACAGGAATCAGCTCAACTCCACGATAGGTTTTTGCGGCAATTTGATGCCGTTGTGTTTTTAGATCATGTAAAAAATCATGTTGTGGCAAAGCATTGAGCTGTGCTTGAGTCAGTTGAGTCAGTTGACTAAAAACTTGTTCAAGTTCTTGAGGATCAATGGGTTTAAGAAGATAAGCTTGAGCCTGAGATTTAAATGCTTCCAATGCATGTTGATCATAGGCAGTACAAAATACGATAGCAGGTCGTGGATTGAATTGACTTAACTGTTCTGCGCAGACAAGACCATTCATACCTGGCATTTGAATATCAAGTAAGATTACATCCGGTTGATGAAGCCGCGCCTGTTCCAAGGCCTCTTGTCCATGATGAGCTGTTGATACAACTTCATGTCCCATCTTTGAAACTAAACGTGATAATCGCTCCACTGCAAATGGTTCGTCATCACAAATCAGCACCTTCATTCATCCTCCTTGTCACCGTTAACTTGATCCATTTTTTTATGGTTAACTCTGACTAACTTATTATTTTGTTTGATATTGATAGCTCATAATGGTGGTATATAAGGCTTTACCTTTATAAACCTGAAATCTTACGGAATTCCCATAATATGCTTTCAGGCGTTGTTTTACATTTTCAAGCGCGATTCCATGCCCTTTCCGTGAATTTATTGTATCGTCTGTATATGGGTTGGTAATGACTATACTGACCTGATTTTGCAATATTTCAACCAATACCCCTATGGTTGCTTTGCCCAACATTGGTTCTACCCCATGAAAAATACTATTCTCTAACAAGGGTTGTAATGTCAATAAAGGAATAGTGATCTGTTTCAGTTGCACAGGTGAAAGCTCAATTTTCCACTCTACTTTTAAACGTTCTCCCAAACGCACCTGCTCAATCATTAAATATTGTTTACTCAGCTCAATTTCTTCATGCAGACTCACCAATTTCAATTCTTGGAAGCTTGCGCGAAATAAACGTGACAGGCTAATCAACATACCTTCTGCTTTGTCTGGGTCTATCGCAATTAAACTCACCACATTATTTAAACTATTAAATAGAAAATGAGGATGAATTCGTGCTTGCATGGCCTGAATACGGGCATTTAATTCTGCATATCGTTGATGCAACCACTGTTCTCTGACATATAGATAACGTAAGCAGAAAGCCCCCAGCAATATTCCATAACTTAGATATAAAGGCACATTGGTAAAATAAATGCTCCAGTTCTGTGTTAAAGAAGCATGCTTATTTAAAAGACCAAACTGAAAAAAATTACTCATTAAGGTCGTCAAAACAACAATGCCTTGCAGCATCACAAAACCGATAGCCAAGGCAAATTCTTGACGCAAACTGCTAAAAAAACCTTGAAAGCGTTCAACTAAGGCAAAAAACGACAATATTATCCAGTTAATAAAAACGATGTATTGTAAAAGACGTCCACCGCTTAATGCTTGCCATGACTGGGCTTCAGCCAGTGCCAAAACCAGTGCCAAAATGTTACTTGCGATAATTAATTCGAATAAGTGTTGCCAACGCCCGTTTTTCGTAAAAAAATAGGAGGAATTTTGATTTCGGTATGCTGTAGGAAACAACTTTGTTTGTTGAGCTTCGGCAAGTGATATACTCTTTTTTATTTTACTGAGCCACCATGACCACATCTTCAAATCCCCCTAATTCAGTAACCCCAGACCAAACCTCAGGTATGTGGGGTGGTCGTTTTTCTGAAGCGACGGATGCTTTTGTAGCCGAATTTACCGCCTCTGTTCAGTTTGACCAGCGTTTTTATAAACAAGACATCGCGGGTTCTATTGCGCATGCTACCATGCTTGCGAAAGTTGGCGTACTCACAGAAGCAGAACGCGATGACATTATTGAAGGTTTAAGCACCATTCGCTCAGAAATTGAGGCTGGAACCTTTGAATGGCGCATCGATCTTGAAGATGTTCACATGAACATTGAATCACGTTTGACTCAACGTATTGGTATTACAGGTAAAAAATTACACACTGGTCGTAGCCGTAACGATCAGGTTGCAACCGATATTCGTCTTTATCTACGTGATGAAATTGATGACATTTTAAAATTATTAAAGCGCCTACAAAAAGGCTTGTTAGGCTTGGCTGCCAAAAATGTAAATACAATTATGCCGGGCTTCACACATTTACAAACTGCTCAGCCCGTGACTTTTGGTCACCACTTGCTGGCTTGGTTTGAAATGTTAGTGCGTGACTCTGAGCGTCTTCAAGATTGCCGTAAACGTGTCAACCGTCTGCCACTTGGTTCTGCCGCTCTTGCCGGCACAACATATCCGATTGACCGCGCTTACACAGCAGAATTATTAGGCTTTGAAGCTGTATGTGAAAACTCACTCGATGCTGTATCTGACCGTGATTTTGCCATCGAATTTAATGCAGCTGCATCTTTAATTATGATGCACTTATCACGTATGTCAGAAGAACTGATTCTTTGGACTTCTGCACAGTTCAAATTTGTAAATATTCCTGACCGCTTCTGTACTGGTTCTTCAATCATGCCACAGAAAAAAAACCCAGATGTTCCTGAACTAATCCGTGGTAAATCAGGCCGTGTATTTGGTGACTTAATTAGCTTACTTACGCTCATGAAAGGTCAACCGTTGGCTTACAACAAAGACAACCAAGAAGATAAAGAACCTTTATTTGATGCGATCGATACGGTTCGTGGTTCACTCATGGCTTTCGCAGACATGATTCCTGCATTGGTTCCAAATATTGAAATCATGCGTGAAGCTGCACTTCGTGGTTTTTCAACTGCAACCGATCTAGCTGACTATTTAGTGAAAAAAGGCGTTGCTTTCCGTGATGCGCATGAAATTGTAGGTAAAGCAGTTGCATTAGGCGTAGCTGAAGAAAAAGATTTATCTGAATTAACGCTTGAGCAATTACAACAATTCTCAGACTTAATTACAGCAGATGTATTTGATAAAGCTCTAACACTAGAAGCTTCTGTAAATGCACGTGATCATATTGGCGGAACTTCACCAAAACAGGTTGAAGCTGCGATTGCTCGTGCCCATACACGTTTAGAACAGTTATACGCTTAAGGATAAAACATGAGCCGACAAGTATTTTGCCGCAAATATCAAAAGGAAATGGAAGGTCTAGACTTCGCTCCTTTTCCTGGTGCTAAAGGCCAAGATTTTTTTGAAAATGTTTCTAAACAAGCATGGCAAGAATGGTTACAACACCAAACTACGCTGATTAATGAAAAGCGCTTAAATGTGTTTGAACCAGATGCGAAGAAATTTCTTGAAGAACAACGTGAAAAATTCTTCAACAATGATGAGAGCGTAGAAAAAGCTGAAGGCTGGAAACCAGAATAATCGGTTTGTTTTAGCTTACTCATCATTAAAAAGGCAGGGCTATATACATAGACCTGCCTTTTTTTACGTGAAACTTACACAAGCATAAAAAGCCTTACATAGAGCGAACAGGACTCTACATGACATAAAAAAGCGAAGAACTTAATATCAATTTATAGCAAGAAGGCCACGATCCCTGTCGTGTTTTCTCTTAATGTACTTGATTTTCTGTCCTGAACTTCCCCCCAAAGTTCGGGACATTTTTTTATCTATTATTTTTAAACAAATAAAAAAAAGGCCTTGTTTCAAACAAGGCCTTTAAATATTTCAGCTCAAAATTACTTTTCGTGGACTTTAGCTTCAATTTCTTCAATTTTAGTATGGCGAGCATCAAAGCCTTTTGCCATATAAATGACTTGCTCAGCAATGTTACGGGCATGGTCACCAATACGCTCTAAAGAACGTAAAACCCACATCACATTAATTACACGAGCAATATGACGCGGGTCTTCAATCATATACGTCATTAATGTACGCGTTGCTGATTGATACTCGCGGTCAATGTCCGCGTCGGCTAAAAGCACACGTAAAGCCTGATCTGCATCTAAACGCGCAAAAGCATCAAGCGCGTCATGAATCATGACACGAACTTGGTTACCAATATGACGGGTTTCCATATAGCCACGTGGGGAGCCGCCCTCTTCACAGAGGTTTTGTGCAATACGTGCAATTTTTGCAGCTTCATCACCAATACGTTCGAGGTCTGTATTAGCTTTGCTCATTGCAATAACCATACGTAGGTCAATCGCTGCAGGATGACGACGTGCCAAAATTAACGTAAGGCCTTCATCAATATCACGTTCATATTGATTAACTGCGTTATCTTTAAACTGAACGTCAATTGCTAAATTTGCATCTGTATCAAGCAAAGCATGAATTGCATTTGCGACCTGTTGTTCGACCAAGCCACCCATGGTCATAAACTTTGTGTTTACATCTTGCAAATCTTCATTAAATTGAGAAGAAATATGATGGCTTAACACCGGATTACTTGGACTCAAGGGAAGCCTCCAACATGATGGCGCAGGAATAAAATGATTGAGCATTAGAACACAGCAATCATTAAGTTTTTATGACAAAATTAAAATTCAGATAAAAGCATTTTATTACTGATAGGTTAACCAGTTATTTAGCTCGACTAGATCTTTTTCACCTAACTGACCTACTGCAGCTTTTAAACGAAGTACATTCAATAAATAATCATATTGAGCATTAAGATAATCCTGTTTTGCCGAAAAAGCATTACGCTGTGCTAATAAAACATCAACCATACTTTTCAAGCCTTCGTTATAACTCGCTTTTGAAGCTTGGGAAACTAAAGAAGACGAATCCATGGCAGCTTTTCTTGCTTCGAGTTTTGCTTGATCGGTATCGACCTGCATAAAGGCACTTTTCACATCGACATTGGCACGGCGAATGGCCGCATCAAGTTGAGCCTGAGCTTTACTGGCTTCTACGGTCGCTTTTTTAATTGATGTTCTGGTGCGCCCACCATTAAATAAATTCCAGTTCATTTCCACACCCACCTGATCAAATTTTCCATCAGTCGAAATGAGTGTCTCTGGGGTCTGTTTGGTATATCCGTAGCTTGCAACAGCATCAATTTGAGGATAAAGCGCGGCCTTTTCTACACGGCGCTGATCTTCACTATATTTTTGCTGTAATCGGGCTTGCTGGATCTTTAAGTTTTTTTGCTGCGCCAAAGAAAGCCAATCATTAATCTGGGCTGGATAAGGTTTTTGAAAAGTGAAATCACTTCGCAGTACAGCAAGTTTATCTTGATAAGAACCAATATATTCAGAAAGCTGTTCTTGGGCTAAAAGTAATTGAACATTGGTTGAAATACGGTTGGCTCTGGCATTTTGATATTGAGCATTTGCTTCACTCACATCACTACGTGCCACTAAACCCTCTTTGAGTTTGGCATTCATCATATTGAGCTGTTCAAGCAAAGCTTTTTCTTCTTGTATGTATGCAACCCCCAATGCCTGCTGACGCAGCACATTAAAATAGGCTTCTGCTACATTTAACACATGATCTTGTTTTTGCAGTCTTAAAGTGATTTCACTTAAAGCAACCGAAGTTTTAACCTGCTTATAACCTTCCCAAGCATCCATTCGAAATAGTGGCTGGCGTGCTGTTAAAGTCGCTTGACGAGTCGTTGAAGTATTACTCACCAAAGCATCTGAAAGCCCTTCTTGGTCAACGCCCGGAAAGTTTGAACGTTTTACAGTTTGTCGATTACGGGTAATGTTTCCAGACAATGTGACCGTTGGTAATAAAGCTCCTGTTGCCAAGCCTAAATTAAGTTGATCTGCTTCAAATTGTTGTTGATTGGCTTGCCATGTCGGATCATTTTGTTTTGCGCGCTCATAAGCTTCAACCAAATCTAGAGCAAAACCTGAAGATGCAAAACTCCAAAGGCCCATAGCGACCATTAATTTTATTTTCATTGTTCAAATCAACGATAAAACTTGCCCTTAAGACTAAGAAAAATTCGAATCAAACTCAAGCCATTAAAAGTTTTAGTTTTTTAAGCGTTCTCGGTTTTTGACAATATTAAAATACAAGTAAAAATCAAAAACATGCCTATCCAACCCACCCATGAAATATGCTCACCCACCAACACAATGGCAAAAATCGCAGCGACTAAAGGTTCAAATAAAGTTAAGGTCGTCGCTTTGCTAGCATTTACTGTTTTTAGACCAAAACCGAAAAGTAAATAACCCAAAAACATAGGAATCAGCATCATATAACCAGCAACAAGTAAGTTTGTTGAACTTTGCAACAACCCTCCACCTGTAACCAATAAAGTTGGAAGCAAAATCACTGCGCCACCACCCATAATCATGCCCATTGCAGCTTTAGCCGCGACACCTCGGTCTATTAATCTTTTCGCAGCCCATGAATAAAGTGAATAAGTTGTAGCCGCGACAAGCCCAAGAAAAATACCAAAAATTTTATTCCATTCATTTGTACCCTCTTGGACCGCATGACTTTCCCCCATCGACAACATTGTTACGCCAAGCACACCGCAAATGAAGCTTAAAAACCAAATTTTCGATAAAGATTTACGATCAAAGTAACGTTCTAAAATGGCTGCGATCAGTGGCGCTGAACCAATAGAAACCACAGTGCCGATCGTAATCCCTGCATAATGCATTGAAGAATAAAAAGCTAAGGGATAAATACCAACGGCCACAATACCTAAAAGCAGTATTGAAAGATTTTCTCTTATAAATTTTCGGTTTTCCCGTATCGCCTGTGAAGCAACCAAGGCTTGTAAAAGCCCACCGCCACCCATAGCCACAGCACCAATAGCGAGTGGACCAAGTGTTGGTGCAAATGCGGCAGCAGTACCTGTTGTTCCCCATAAAACAGAGGCAACTAAAATCGCAATTGTGCCGCCATAACTACTATTTTTAATAAGGCTAATCATGTGGGCATTCTCTCTTTAGAAAATCGTCCGCCATTTGCTTTGCTAATAGGAGTTGACGACTATTGCCTTCCAACCCAGCTCTTGCCATAGAGCCTTCTAAAAGAAAGGAAAGCTGCGTAGCGACATAGCTAACACGCTGCAAGTCTGGTATTAATTTTTTTAAATGCTCGGCAACAATGGCCTCGACTTCTTCTTTATGCTGCCTTACCGCATTTCGACCTACACTGTTCGCTGGAAACTCTGCCGCAGCATTTAATAATCCACACCCTCTGAAGCCCTTTTCATAGGCAAACTCTGCATGGTCTTGATAGGCATCAAACACGGCTAGAATAGCTTCTTTAGATGATTTTGTTTTTTCTAAACGGTTTTGATAGAGATCAAGCCATTCTTGATGCCGCGTAGCAATATAGGCATCGACAAGCTCGCTTTTTGAAGAAAAATTATTATAAAGCGACATTTTAGCGACATCTGCTTTAGCCGTAACCGAATTAATTCCTGTTGCAGTAATACCATCGTTATAAAACAAAGTTGCAGCAGCATCGAGAATCTTCTGTCTTGCAGATTTATCATTCATAGCTTTATTTTTTAAGTAGACCGATCTACCTAATAATAAAGATTTCTAACAATGATGCAATCTTTTTCCGAGTTATAATTTGATCAATGTTCACTTCGATAAAAATACAATGATGAAAAAAGTTCTAATGATGAGTATGTGCAGTGCACTACTTTTAGTTGGCTGCAATAAGACATCGCAACAAGATCAAGCTGTCGCAAAAGAGCAGAAATCAGCTGAACAAAAGCCTGTAAACAAACCAGATAACAGCTGCATACAGATCAATGCCGCAATGCAGAAAATCAATCAAACCAGCAAAATAGAAGACTTAAATCAAATTAACGAGAAGCTGAAAACGTGTGTTCCATCTTTGAAGAATGATGAACAGCTTAAGCTGATGGATGCATCAACTACCATGTATCAACGTTTTCTTAAGCAAGACTACACTGACAAAACAGCCAGAGCGTTTGAAGCTTTTGGCTATGCTGTTTTAGAACAAAAACAACGAGACCCTAAAAAAGTCATCCAAAGCCAGAAAAAATTATTCGACCAACTTAGTCCACGTGACCAATACTTACTTCAACATAATGGTGAAGCCTATATTGACCTCCTTTATCAAGGCGAAGGTATGTTTACCTATCGACGTCAGCCCAACTATCTGGTTGATGTTTTTTCTAAAGCCTTACCAGTTGACCAAAAAGAGTTTTTAACTCGCATGGCGAAAGACAATCAGGATATTTTCTATAACGATGGTGCTTTGGCTGTTTCATGGAAAGAGCTCACTGAACGAGCACTTTTTTGGGAAAAATTTATTCAAAAATATCCCAAGAGCCACTTTATTAATGATGCCAAATTACTCTTTAACGAATATCGCTATTTTATTTTCTTTGGCTTAGACAATACGCCCGTGTCAGATGAATATGCGCCGAACACATGGTTTGATAAAGATGCGCTTCAGCAAATCCGTTTTCTATCTACACAAAACCAGTCGAGTTTAGCGAAACCTGCCCAGCAATTTCTTAAATTTATTGCCACGCCTGTAGAGGAACGCAAAGCACAATTTAAAATAGATTCAACTGACAAGAATGGCGATAAAAAATCAAATTATCAGATTACACATGAACAACTTGAGCAGTTATTAAAATTAGACTCCCCATGGAACACGGAAGTCTATCGCGACTGCCATATAGATGCCGTTTGTATAGATACAAATTGACAATGCCAGCCAACCTAAATCATGTTAGTCTGTAATTCGCTTGACGGAGCGCGAGTAATAGCTCGCTGAGATTGTGTAAATTCTGTGTCATCGCAACACAAGTTTGATCACAAGTACCGTTGAACCTGATCAGGTTAAGACCTGCGTAGGAATCAAGCCATCTAAAAACTAAAGCCTCAAATTTATCTAGTAAAGATAAATCCGCCATCGTTTTTGGTCGTGCTTGATTCGTTGATGTTATTCATAAGGATCATGTAATGAACCAGTTAACGAATCTCTCTTCTGTTGAAATTTCAGCGCAACATGAACAAGATGCAAAAGATTTAACTCGCATCTTACCCGCTTCAAAAAAAGTTTATATTGAAGGCTCTCGCCCTGACATTCAGGTTCCAATGCGGGAAATTTCTCTCACCGATACCCCTACTGGTCTTGGTGGCGAACATAATCCCCCTATTATGGTCTATGACACTTCAGGTGTTTATACCGACCCAAATGTTCAAATTGATTTAGACAAAGGTTTACCTTCAATTCGCCAAAACTGGATTGAAGAACGTAACGATACTGACGTACTTTCTGGTTTAACTTCAACGTTTGGTCAAGAACGTTTAAAAGATATCCGTACCGCAGACATTCGATTTGCCCACATTCAAAACCCGCGCCGTGCCAAAGCTGGCAAAAATGTCTCTCAAATGCACTATGCCAAGCAAGGTATTATCACACCTGAAATGGAATATATTGCAATTCGTGAAAATCAGCGCCAGCGTGAAGGTGTGGATACGCGCCAGCATCCTGGACAAAATTTCGGTGCAAAAAACTTAAAAGAAATCACACCTGAATTCGTTCGCCAAGAGGTTGCTGAAGGTCGCGCCATTATTCCTGCGAATATTAACCATCCAGAACTTGAACCAATGATTATTGGTCGTAACTTCTTGGTTAAAATTAATGCCAACATTGGTAACTCAGCGCTTGGTTCTTCAATTGACGAAGAAGTTGCGAAAATGACATGGGCAACCCGTTGGGGCGCTGACACTATTATGGATTTGTCGACGGGTAAAAATATTCATGAAACACGTGAATGGATTATTCGTAACTCACCTGTTCCAATCGGTACCGTACCAATTTATCAAGCACTTGAAAAAGTTGATGGCGTTGCAGAAGACCTGACTTGGGAAATCTTTAAAGACACGCTCATCGAACAAGCTGAACAAGGCGTTGACTACTTCACGATTCACGCAGGTGTATTGCTTCGCTATGTGCCACTCACCGCAAACCGTTTGACCGGTATTGTGTCTCGTGGTGGTTCAATCATGGCGCAGTGGTGTTTAGCACATCATGAAGAAAACTTCCTATACACTCATTTCGATGAAATCTGTGAAATCATGAAAGCCTACGATGTTTCGTTTAGCTTAGGCGATGGCTTACGTCCGGGTTGTATTCAAGATGCGAATGACGAAGCACAGTTCAGTGAACTTAAAACACTCGGTGAACTCACTCATCGTGCATGGGAACATGATGTTCAAGTCATGATTGAAGGCCCTGGTCACGTGCCAATGCACATGATTAAAGAAAACATGGACTTGCAGCTAGAAGTTTGTAAAGAGGCCCCATTCTATACACTTGGGCCTTTAACAACGGATATCGCTCCGGGTTACGACCACATTACCTCTGCAATTGGCGCTGCCATGATTGGTTGGTACGGCACAGCAATGCTTTGTTATGTCACACCGAAAGAGCATCTTGGCCTACCAAACAAAAAAGATGTTAAAGACGGGATTATTACCTACAAGCTTGCAGCCCATGCTGCTGATCTTGCTAAAGGACATCCAGGTGCGCAAGTTCGCGATAATGCCTTGTCAAAAGCACGTTTTGAATTCCGTTGGGACGATCAGTTCAACTTAAGTCTAGATCCTGACACGGCTCGTAGCATGCATGATGAAACCTTACCGAAAGAGGCTCACAAATCTGCACACTTTTGCTCAATGTGCGGACCAAAGTTCTGCTCGATGAAAATCACCCAGAATGTTCGTGACTATGCCAACAACCTCACTAATAGTAATTCAGAGGTTGAAGAAGGCCTCAAAGCCATGAAAGAGGTTTATCAAGAACAAGGTCAAAAACTGTATCATAAAGTGTAAATATTCAAAAAAAACACTTGCCTAGCCATGATTCTCGGTTAGGATGAAATAAATAGATTTCGTCCTGATCGAATCATGAGTATTGTTGAACGTCCAAGTTATACATCTAAAGATGTCGAAGTAACATCGCGCGAATCTCTATTCCGTGGTTTTATTCAAGTTGAAAAAGTCAGCCTTCGACATCGTCTATTTAATCAGCCTGAATATACTCATGTATTGCAGCGTGAACTTATTCATCGCCCTGAAGCAGCTGGCGTTCTACTCTACAACGATCAAAGACAACAATTTGCACTGATTGAACAATTTCGGGTTGGCGCAATTAATGACGCCTATTCACCATGGCAATTGGAAATCATTGCAGGTGTATTAGATGGAAATGAGACTCCTGAAAGCTGTATTCGCCGTGAAACGCTTGAAGAGTCTGGATGTACCATTAATCATGTACAACATCTATTCAGCTTTTATCCGTCTGCAGGGGCATGCTCAGAAATATTTCATTTATATGTTGCCGAAACAGACTTACCATCAGAAGGCGGAGTTTTTGGCATGTCTGATGAAGGTGAAAATATTCTTTTACACCTGTTTGACTACAGCGAAATATCAACATTATTAAGTCAAGGACGTTTGAGAAATGCCCCTGTCATTATGGCGTTACAATGGCTATCTCAACACATCACAACGATAATAAAATCCGACGAGGTAGGACGGTGACTTTTCAAGTCTCAACACTTTCACAAAAAGACCATGTCATTATACAAATTACCGATACCCACTTATTGGAGTATCCACATTTAGAATTTGTGGGGATGAATCCTGAAGAAAGTTTTCATGCCATTATTCAACAGATCCTGAAAAAACATCCTGAAACTGATGCCATTATCCATACTGGAGATCTGGCTCAAGCACCAACGCCTATTACATACAAACGTTATATTCAATATATGCAAACGTTAGGGCTGCCATTTTTTCAGACACTGGGTAATCATGATAATGTTGACCATTTTCCATTGCATAAAGAAAACCATCAGGAACCTGTGGTCATTTGCTTAGGAAACTGGCGTGTTATTTTATTAAATAGTGCGGTAAAAGGTCAGATTGATGGACACCTGTCGCCAGAACAACTACAAAATTTAGCGACATTACTCGAAGAATTTTCGGATAACCCTATTTTGCTGGCTTGTCATCATCATCCTTTCGCAATGAAATCTAAATGGATTGATCATCACAAGTTACAAAATTCTAATGCGTTGCTTACAACATTAGCTCCATTTAAAAATGTAAAAGCTTTAGTCTGCGGGCATGTTCACCAAGACTCCCTAAACACTTGGCAAGGGATCGAATTTTTCTCGACCCCCTCAACAAGCGTTCAGTTCAAACCGTTTAGTAATGAGTTTGCCCTAGACCAAAATGCTCCCGGCTACCGTTACATTCGTCTAAAAAACGATGGTAGTTTTGAAACAGAAGTCTTCCGTCTTGAAAATTTTCAGGGCCTTATAAATACTGATATTTCAGGCTATTAGCTCTATTTTTTATATGCTTATATGCAATTATGACTAGGCTAAACATGTTTTGAAAATATTTACGGGTCGGAATGACTATCATCTTGCAGGAAAAATCTATATGATGACGACCCGATGGTAAAATCCATCGATGGTTTTCTATAAAAACACTTGCATATCACCATATTTTTTGCGTATAGATAATACGTGTATGATGAGGAATGCCCTATTATGGCGAATGACAACCACAACCAAGTTTTGGATGAACATACAGAAGTTGTAGTAGAAGGTGAAAAAGCTTCTGCTGTGAAACGTGCACGTAAAGTGAAACCTAAAACTTCTGACATAGGCACAACTGCAAGTTTATTTGGTATTGCACCTTATCAACCTAAGAAAAATGAAGAGTACATGTCTGAAGGACAGCTCGAGCATTTCCGACAAATTCTGCAAGCATGGAAAGCTGAATTGATGTCTGAAGTTGATCGTACGTTGAATACGATGCAAGACGAATCGACTGCATTGCCCGATGTGAATGACCGTGCCACCCAAGAAGAAGAGTTTGCAATTGAATTGCGTACACGTGACCGTGAACGTAAGTTAATTCGTAAAATCGAACAATCTATGGAAGCAATTAAAAATGAAGACTATGGTTTCTGTGAAACGTGTGGTATCGAAATCGGCTTACGTCGTTTAGAAGCACGTCCAACGGCAACTTTATGTATTGATTGTAAAACTTTGGCAGAAATCAAAGAGAAGCAAAATAACGGTTAATTGTGACTGTTGAGAATCCTCCAGTCGAGCACAGCTCGACTCTTGCGCAACAGCGAAACGATGTTTCGCTGATTCGCTACTCAGGCCGGTTTGCGCCATCGCCAACCGGCCCTTTGCATTTTGGATCACTCATTACTGCCGTTGCCAGTTATTGTGATGCAAAGGCCCATCATGGCACATGGCTCGTTCGTGTCGAAGACACAGATATCCCTCGTATTTATCCGGGCAGTGAAGATCATATTCTCACATCACTAGAAGCCTTCCAGTTTGAACCCGATGCAGAAATCATCTTTCAAAAAAACCGTTTAGACATTTATGAAAGTGTATTAGACCAACTTAAAAAAGAGGGTCTTATCTATGCTTGTCAATGTACGCGCAAAATGCTGGGCTCAAATGCAATCTATGCAGGGACTTGTCGCAATCTAAATCTTGATTTCCAAGACCAAGCCATTCGGGTAAAAGTTCAAGATCAACAAATCTGTTTTAATGACCGACTACAAGGACTTCATTGTTCTAATCTGCAACATGACCTTGGAGACTTTGTTCTTAAACGCCGTGACGGGATTATTAACTATCAACTTGCCGTAGTCGTTGATGATTATTTGCAAGGCATCACCCATGTCGTTCGAGGCGCAGACCTATTAGATAACACTGAACGTCAGATCTGGCTTGGTGAGCTCTTAGGTTACCCTAAACTGAGCTATATGCACCTTCCCCTCGCCATGAATGATCAAGGACAAAAGCTTTCTAAGCAAAACCTTGCTCAAGCACTCGATTTGTCAAAAGCTCCTCAATTGCTGCAACAAGCAATACAAGCACTAGGTCAACCTAACGTTGATTTAGACCAGCCTAAAGTTATGCTCAAACAGGCAGTAACGCAGTGGAATGTAGATTTAATTCCACATGTAGAGCAGCTGAACGGAACCTATCTATAAAAATAAAAAAACCCGATATCAAATCGGGTTTTCTAATGCCAAAATACTCAACTAGAAGTTTGATTCTTCCCTTTCAGGGTTTACTTCTTGTGTTGAAGCATCAATCTTTAAGATCAAGCTAATCATCGCAGCACACATCATTAAAGATGTACCACCATAACTAATAAATGGCAGAGTCAAGCCTTTAGTCGGCATCAAACCCATATTCATGCCCGCATTTACTAAAATCTGGAGCAAGAAAATAATACTAATGCCGTAAGCCAAATAACCTGCGCGAAGGTAATGATGTTTCAATGCACGATGACCAATTTTGATACAACATGCTAGCATCGAGAAAGATAATATAATGACAATAGAAATACCTACAAAACCAAACTCTTCACCTAAAACAGCCAACATAAAGTCAGTATGTGCTTCTGGCAAATAAGAAAGTTTTTGTACGCTGTGCCCTAAACCTGTACCAAACCATTCACCACGACCAAAGGCCATTAAAGCATTTGATAACTGGTAACCTACACCTAATGGATCTGCCCATGGGTCAGTAAACGAAATCAAACGTTGGAAACGGTAGGGTTCAAACAAAATCAAAAACACAATACCGGTTACAATCGCGCCAAGCATGATTAAGAACTGTGTTGGCGGCGCACCAGCTAAAAAGAATACTCCGACCATCATCAATACAATTACGATCGTAGCACCCAAGTCAGGCTCAGCAATAATTAAACCAACCGTAATTGCCATGACCCCACTTAAACGTAATAAGCCTTTCCAGTGGGTACGAACCTCTTTGGCACGGCGAACAACGTAGTCTGCGGTAAAGATCGCCATCATGACTTTGGCAACCTCTGTTGGCTGTAAAGTAAAACCACCAATCTTAATCCAGCGTGTAGAACCGTTGACTTCTGAACCCACCACCAAAGCAGCAAGCAACAGAACCATGGTCAACAACCACAACGGGAAAGTATTTTTAAACCACGTATTGAGTGATATCCGATAGGTCAAATAAGCCACCACAGCCGCAGCGACAATCGAAATACCATGACGAATCACATAGTGAAACGGGTTTTCATGCATATATTCAGCATAGGGCATCGAAGCGGATGCGACCATCACTGAACCGATACACAACAATGCAACGACACAGAAAATCAGGACATTACGTGGCGTCACTTCCGCTGGCCATTTAGGCAATATCCGTTCATACCAATGATTGATTTTCTGGATTGTGGTCTGAGCTAAGCCTGCCATACAACATTCCTAATCATATTTTCTTTAAACCAACGAATTGACACAGGCAACAAACTGCTGACCACGGTCGTTATAACTTTTAAACATATCAAAACTTGCACAGGCTGGTGATAACAACACCACATCTTCAGCTTGTGTTTCACGTTGACACAGCTCTACAGCTTCTTTGAGCGTTGCTGCATGCAAAATTTTGGTTGCACCCTGAATTGCTTGTTCAATAACTGAAGCATCCTCACCAATCAATACCACAACTTTGGCATATTTTTCGATAGAAGAACGTAATGGAGCAAAATCTTGACCTTTGCCCTGCCCACCTAAAATCAAGGCAACCTTACCCTTTTTAACCTCAATCGCAGCGCCTAAACCATCAATTGCTGCAAGTGTAGCGCCAACGTTAGTTCCTTTAGAGTCATTGTAATAACGTACATCATCTACGGTTTTGACAAACTCGCAGCGGTGCTCTAATCCTTTAAACAATTTTAACGTTTCAAGCATAGATTCCATCGGTAAGCCAATTGCTTCACCTAATGCCAAACAAGCTAAAGCATTGGCTACGTTGTGCATGCCTTGAATATATAAATCCGAGCTTTTAATTAAACGCTGTAGGCCTCGCGCAAGCCAAAGCGTACCATCGCCATCTCTTAAAACGCCATATTGATTTAAGTCCGGAGCATTTAGACCAAAGCTTTGCATTGGTGTTGTATCTGGAACAAGAGGACGA
This sequence comes from Acinetobacter calcoaceticus, assembly GCF_900520355.1. Classification (NCBI taxonomy): domain Bacteria; kingdom Pseudomonadati; phylum Pseudomonadota; class Gammaproteobacteria; order Moraxellales; family Moraxellaceae; genus Acinetobacter; species Acinetobacter calcoaceticus. The sequence continues at coordinate 3,659,082 of NZ_LS999521.1, forward strand.
CTTAAAGCATCATCACGGTTAAATACAACTTTTTTAACGCCTTGGAAAATACGGTGTTTTGCTTGGTGATAACCCCACATATCGCCGTGACGATCTAAATGGTCTTCACTCATGTTAAGAACCACAGCAACCTCAGCATTTAAATGAGACGTGGTTTCTAATTGAAAACTTGATAACTCAAGTACAAGCAACTCTGGTTGGTCTTTTAGTAAGTCTAGAGCTGGACGTCCAAGGTTTCCACCAACGGCAACTTTCTTACCTGCATCTTTAGCCATTAAGCCAATTAAAGTCGTTACTGTACTTTTCGCATTAGAACCCGTAATCGCTACAATAGGTACTTCGGTAGCGCGGCGTAATAATTGAATGTCGCCTACGACTGAAATCCCTTGAGCAATAGCTGCCTGAATTTCTGGTAATTGCGGTGCAAGGCCTGGGCTTAAAATAATTTCTTCTGCTTGTAATAATAATTCTTGGTCAAGTTGACCGAAACTGGTTTTAACGCCAGCTGGAATCTGGTCATAGCCTGGGGGTGTGGGACGAGAATCCGTTACTGCAACTTGGTAGCCTTGTTCATGCAGGAAATTAACAGCAGAAACGCCTGATATTCCCAAGCCTGCGACAACTTTTAATCCACCACGTTGTATTAACATTTTTGCCCCACAATTTATCAATCGACAGAATGGCAAAAATGTTAGCACTTTGCTGTTTTGAATGCTTTTTCAGTTTGAACTTTATTCATCTTTTTTTGTGTCAGTGCGTAAAAAAGCCATCAATATGATGGCTTTTTAGACGAAACAAGAAATACTAAATTTACTGCCATTTAATCGGCTTAATTTCTTGAACTGTATTCGTAGGTTTATCTTCACTTGAACAACCACAACCACCAGCACAACCAAAGGTCATTTTTGGCTTAAGCCATTTTGCTAAGGTTGTCCAACCCTGCTTTTCACAAAATGCAGATAGTGTAGAAAAGACTGAATTTGCTGTTTTTGGAAATACTTTCTTAAAAACAACAACAGCACTCCAACTCACTAAAACCGCAATAATCAGATATTGAATCATGTACAACCTCCTTTCTTGCCTTAACCCCAATAGTGGGAAGCAATTTGATAGGTAACAAACGATGCCAAATAAGCCAAGCCGAACAGATATGCAGTCATGACAGCAACATGTTTCCATGAACCTGTTTCACGTCGTACCGTTGCCAATGTGGCCAAACAATGTGGTGCATAAATGAACCACACTAAAAGCGACAATCCTGTTGCCAAGGACCAACCCGAGCCATCTGCACTAATCAGATGTGACAAACCTTGAGCTACAGCATCGTCACTCGTTGCAGACAAGGCATAAACCGTACCTAATGCTGCGACTACAACTTCACGCGCTGCCATTGCTGGAATTAAAGCGATACAGATTTGCCAGTTAAAACCGATTGGAGCAAATACAGGTTGAATAAGATGCCCGAGCATACCGGCAAAACTATAATCTATCGCAGGTAATGTCGCCCCTTCAGGTGGCTGCGGAAAAGTACACAAAAACCAGAGCAGGATAGAAAGCGCAAAAATGATTCCACCAACACGTTTCAAGAAGATCTTTGCGCGATCTAGCAAACCGATTCCCACACTTTTTAAATCGGGGAAACGATAACTCGGTAGCTCTAGCAGTAAAGCATGCTGTGACTTATCTTTTTGCAAAAACTTCATTAAAAATGAAACGCAAAGAGCACTCACAATACCCGCCATATATAGACCGAATAGCACTAAACCTTGTAAGTTGAAAATACCCCAGATCATTTTCTCTGGAATAAATGCTGCAATAAGCAAAGCATATACGGGCAAACGTGCCGAACAGGTCATTAAAGGGGCAACCATAATGGTCGTAAAACGATCACGAGGGTCACTAATACTACGCGTTGCCATAATTCCCGGTACTGCACAGGCAAAGCTTGAAAGTAAAGGAATAAAAGCTCGCCCACTTAAGCCAGCTTGAAACATTAATTTATCAAGCAAGAATGCTGCACGCGGTAAATAACCTGATTCTTCTAATACTAAAATGAAGAAGAACAAGATTAAAATTTGTGGCAAGAACACAACTACGCCACCTGCCCCCGCGATAATTCCGTCAACAACCAAACTATGCAGTAGTGGCTGTGTAATCACAGTTCCTACTACTTCACCCAACCAGCCGAAGAAGCCTTCAATGCCATCCATGAACGGAGCTGCCCAAGCAAAAACTGCTTGGAACACAATAAACATCATGAGAGCAAGGCTAAGTAGGCCTAAAACTGGATGTAAGAAAATTCGATCTAGAAAATCAGTACGCTTATCTCCCTGATCGACATATTGAACAACATCTTTAAAAATCATATCGATTTTTTGATGATGCGTCCCAGTCAAACCACTCAGTTCTGTTTGTGGCACACTGTATTTTTCTTGATCAAGGGCATGTAATAAATTTTCAATACCCGCATTACGAACAGCAACTGTTTCAACGACTGCTACGCCCAAACGTTGAGATAACTTTTGAGTATTAATTTGGATGCCACGACGACGCGCTTCATCCATCATATTCAGTACGAGTAAAATCGGACGACCAAGCTCGATCATTTCAAGCACTAGTCCTAAATGCAATTTTAAGTTAGTCGCATCGACCACACATAAAAAAGCATCTTGCTGACCTTCTTCGGCAATCCTACCCAAGCAAACATCACGGGTAATGACTTCATCAGGACTAGTTGCATTTAGACTATATGTACCCGGTAAATCGAGTACACGCACTGCACGCCCTGAAGGTAACTGAAAATGGCCTACTTTACGCTCGACCGTTACACCCGCATAGTTTGCGACTTTTTGTCGAGTTCCAGTTAAATGGTTAAAAAGAGAGGTTTTACCACAGTTCGGATTTCCCACAAGGGCAATACGTAACGCATCACTCATGCGGGTACTCCTTCTTCTACTTGAATTTCGATTTTGTCCGCTTCTGCTTTACGCAAAGCGAAACGAGTAAAGCCAATTTGGATCAAGATCGGATCACCACCAAAAATACCCTTGGTAATCACTTCCACTCGTGTGCCTGGCACAAAGCCCAGACTTTCCAAACGAATTGCGACCAAATCCTGCTGCTCGGACTCTACTGATATCCGATTCACTTTGCTGATGGTCGCCGCTTGCTTCACTTTTAAAGCTGATAAACGCACCGCATCCGATCCTAAACCTTTTTTAATAGTATACATATAAATGAGAATAATTACCAAATAAGGTTAAATTTCACTTCCTATTTAGTTTAATCGACAAACCTTAAAGTTTCTTTTACAGTACAGAGGTTTAGAGGATGTAGTGTATGTTAAATAAAAAACCGCGTATTCCAAGCCCAGTTCAAATTCCAGAACATTTAAGCTTTTTACAAGGTTTTCGCGACTATCTCGTTGCCCAGACAGTGAGTCCACATACACGTAATGCTTATTTATCTGACCTCATTCAATGCAGTGAACTCCATAAAAAAAATGCGCTTCCACAATGGTCAAGTGATGATATTGCCGATGTTCTTATTGAACTGACCAAAGCAGGAAAAAGTCCCCGCTCGATTGCACGGTGTTTATCTGCCCTACGTCAGTTTTACAAATTTTTACGTGAACAGAAGTTACGGAGTGACAATCCGGTTGCGACCCACCACTCTCCTAAAATCGGTCGGGCATTACCCAAAGATCTATCTGAAGAAGATGTCGAATCACTAATTCAAGCACCAGATATCAATACTGCACTTGGCTTACGTGATCGAGCAATGTTTGAAGTACTTTATGCATGTGGCTTACGTGTTTCAGAACTACTTAACTTGCGTATGGAACTCATTAATTTAAAACAAGGCTATTTAAGGGTTACAGGTAAAGGCAATAAAGAACGCTTGGTCCCGCTAGGACAATTCGCCTGTGAGTGGGTAGAACGTTATTTAAATATTGCACGGCCTCAACTCTATAAAAGCTCGACTGACTATCTCTTTTTAACCCAACATGGCGGGATCATGAGTCGACAAAACTTTTGGTATGCCATTAAACGCTATGCGCTTCAAGCCAATATTCAAGCTGAACTCTCACCTCATACCTTACGTCATGCTTTTGCAACACATTTGCTCAATCATGGTGCTGACTTACGCGTCGTGCAAATGTTACTGGGTCATAGCGATTTATCTACAACACAAATCTATACGCATGTTGCACAAGTCAGAATGCAACAATTACATGAAAAACATCACCCTAGAGGATGATAAAGCTTTCAGGCCCCACTCAAGTATTTCATATCAATCGCTTGATTTCGTTCACAAAGGTTAAGAAATTTTTAACAATACACGTTAGATTTTTTGGTATGCTTAGCAGCTTCTGACTATAAATACTGATGAAATAAGGGTTATCTATGTCTTTTACCCGTTCTCAAATTTTTCTTGCCTGTACTTTGGCATCTAGCCTTTTGTTCAGTGCTTGTTCTAAAGAAAACAAACCACAAAAAGAAGATGCGCTCACAGCGACTGCACCTGCTACAGGGGAAGCTTCAACCATTATCGAGCGTAATGCCAAGCAGCGTTTGATCGAAACTTTGCAAAAACAATTTAAGAATGCAAATATCAACGCCAAAATTTTAGATATCAAACCAACTGAAGTGCCTAATTTATATTGGGTAAATCTCGAAGGGATGACATCGGTTTATACGACCAGTGATGGAAAATACTTAATTCAAGGTGATGTAATCCGATTAGGAGGCAAAGAGCTTCATAATATTGGTGACTCACTTCAAGCATCAGAAAATAAAAAGCATCTTGCTGCTTTAAAAAATGAAGATCTTATTGTCTACCCTGCAAAAGGTAAGGCTAAGCACGTGATCTATGTGTTTACCGATGCAAGTTGTCCTTATTGCCATAAGCTACATGAGCACATACCCGAAATTAATGAAAAGGGTATTGAGGTACGTTATATTGCTTGGCCACGCGGTGAACAATTTATGCCGACCATGGAAGCTGTATGGTGTAGCGCAGATCGTAAAGCTGCATTTAATCAAGCAGTACAGGGCATTAACATCCCTCCTGCTCAATGTAAGAACCCTGTTCGAGAGCAATATCAACTTGGCTTAAACATGGGTGTAAATGGTACACCTGCTATTTACAATGCTGATGGCGAGTACTTGGGTGGATACCTAACACCAGATGAATTAATTAAACGTCTGGATAAATAATCTACTTAAAGTTGATGAATGATTAATCATCATTCTCTTACAAAAAGCGCTGCTCTCATTGCAGCGCTTTGTTTTTTCAATAAATAATGCTTTACCTATCGGTGTTTAAAGACTGATCTACTCTTCTTTTCCAAACATCGCACTCTAATTCATTGAACAGGCACTAAAAGCGCTAGAGTCTGGCGTTTTTTTTAGCTATGATCTAGCTTCAACTAAATGATTAAATGATGATATGGAGTGTGACGTGAAACCAGTTCGCCTGGCAATACTCGGTCTAGGAACCGTAGGTGGAGGAGCCCTTAAACTACTACAAGAAAATGCCGCTGAAATTAAACGTCGCACCGGTCGAGAAATTCAAATTACCCACGTTGGAACACGTCGCCCTCGTCCAGATCTTGAACTGGAAGGGATTAAACAAAGCGCAGATTTACTTGATATCGTTCGTCAACCAGATGTTGATATGGTTGTTGAAGTGATGGGCGGGATACACCCTGCTTACGAAGTTATCATGGAAGCGATCAAACACGGCAAACAAGTCGTGACCGCAAACAAAGCTTTACTTGCTGAACATGGCAATGAATTATTTAAAGCAGCTGAAGATAATGCTGTACAAATTGCCTATGAAGCAGCAGTTGCTGGCGGTATTCCAATTATTAAAGTCATCCGCGAAGGCCTTGCTGCAAACCATATTCAATGGTTGGCAGGCATCATTAATGGTACAGGCAACTTTATTCTGACCGAAATGCGTGAGAAAGGCCGTGCATTTGATGATGTATTAAAAGAAGCTCAAGAACTTGGTTATGCAGAAGCAGATCCAACTTTTGATGTTGAAGGTATTGATGCTGCGCACAAGCTTACAATTTTAGCGTCTTGTGCTTTTGGTATTCCTCTTCAGTTCGATAAAGTCTATACCGAAGGTATTAGCAAAATTACCGCACAAGATGTGAAATATGCCGAAGATCTCGGTTTCCGCATTAAACACCTAGGAATTGCACGTCGTGCTGAAAAGGGTATTGAACTACGCGTTCACCCAACACTCATTCCAGATGAGCAGCTTATTGCGAATGTAAATGGCGTTAAAAATGCTGTTTTAGTTCAAGCGCATGCTGTAGGTCCTACACTCTATTACGGCGCTGGTGCTGGTGCTGGTCCAACTGCTTCTGCTGTTGTTGCCGATGTAATTGATATTGTCCGTGACATCTCTTATACCGAAGATGGTGCAGGGACGATTCCTCAACTTGCTTTTGAAGCATTAACAAATGTGCCAATTTTAAGCCGTGAAGAAATGACCACAGGTTATTACATCCGCATAAATGCAGAAGATCAAACTGGTGTACTTGCAGATGTCACGACCATCTTAAGCCGTGCTGGAATTAGTATTGATGCCATTATGCAACAATCTCGTTTAAAAGACCTCATTCCAATCGTGATTCTGACCGATCCAATCGTTGAATCTAAGATGGATGAGGCACTTGCACAAATTCAAGCCTTACCCGCAATTCGTGGCGAAATCGTAAGAATTCGTTTAGAATCGCTCGATAGTTAATCAGGTTGAGGGAAAGACTCCCTCTCCCGCTTCATCTTTAATTGGAACACCATCATGTCTAATGCCAATCGTTATACTGGTCTTGTAGATCGTTATCATGACCGTTTGCCAGTTTCGGCAACTACTCGTGCTATCTCTTTGGGTGAAGGCAACACCCCACTCATTAAACTAGAGAATATTCCACGTATTATTGGCAAAGATGTTGAAATTTATGTGAAATATGAGGGTTTAAACCCAACTGGTTCATTTAAAGACCGTGGTATGACCATGGCTGTAACCAAAGCGGTTGAAGAAGGCTCTAAAGCGATTATCTGTGCATCTACTGGTAACACTTCTGCTGCTGCTGCTGCTTATGCTGCACGTGCAGGTATCAAAGCATTTGTTTTGATTCCAGAAGGCAAAATTGCAATGGGTAAAATGGCTCAAGCGATGATGTATGGTGCGATCACTATGCAAATCCGTGGGAACTTCGATGATGGTATGCGTCTTGTAAAAGAAGTCGCTGATCAAGCGCCTGTAACGATTGTAAACTCAATCAACCCTTACCGTTTGCAAGGTCAAAAGACTATTGCTTACGAGATTGTTGAAGCTTTAGGTCGTGCACCTGATTATCACTGCTTACCTGTAGGTAACGCGGGTAACATCACAGCTCACTGGATGGGCTATACTGAAGCAGTAGCGAATCAACCTGCTGATCAGTTTGAACAAGTTATTTATGACGCAGCAACAGATCAGTTTACTGGTCCAAAACCTGAAGGTTTACCAACAATGGTAGGTTATCAGGCTTCTGGCGCAGCTCCATTCTTACGTGGTGCTCCAGTTGAAAACCCAGAAACAGTTGCAACTGCAATCCGTATTGGTAATCCACAAAGCTGGAACCATGCAAAAGCGGTAGTACGCGACTCAAAAGGCTGGTTTGATGAACTTCAAGACAGCGAAATTTTAGAAGCTCAGCGTTTACTTTCTATGTATGAAGGTGTGTTTGTTGAGCCTGCATCTGCTGCCTCTATTGGTGGTGCAATCCGTGATATTAAAGCGGGTAAAATTGCTGAAGGTTCTGTGATTGTTTGTACCGTAACAGGTAATGGCTTGAAAGATCCAGACACAGCAATCAAGCAATGTGCCGATGCAGTCATGTTGTCAATTGATGCCACAATGAGCCAAGTCAAAGATTCGATTTTATCTAATATGTAAATTCTAAGTTTTAATAAAAAACGGCTGTTCAACACAGCCGTTTTTTATGTCTTTTTTAATAGCTATAAAAAAACGCTTCTTGATCGAAGCGTTTTTAAAATATTTAAATTAAATATGTTTTGGTAAATTACTCAACCAACTCAATAGGTTAGTTGCATCATTATTACGTGCTTGCGAACTTGGCTCACCAAGCAATACAATCACAGCTGGACGTGAGTTTACAGTCGTATGCATGACAACACAGCGACCTGCTTCATTGATATAACCTGTTTTAGACAAGTTAATATTCCAACCACCATTACGCACTAATGCATTGGTATTGTTAGATTTCAACACACGATAACCCAAGTTAAAATCATAAGTTGGTGTTGTTGAAAATTGACGAATTAAGCCATATTGAGATGCTGTACTCGCCAAAATTCCTAAGTCACGCGCAGAAGATACATTTTGTGGATGTAAGCCCGTAGATTCAACATAATGGGTAGCTGTCATACCCAAAGCACGTGCTTTAGAATTCATTGCAGCTACAAATGCAGGACGACCACCCGGATAAGTACGCGCTAAAGCCGCTGCTGCCGGATTTTCAGATTTCATTAAAGCAAACAGCAACACTTCTGCGCGGTTCATTTTGTCGCCAACACGCAGTGTTGAGCTGGAATTTTTCCCGCCAGCCCCCGCAAAATCAATTTGCTCAAGCATAATTTCTTCTGACATGTTTAAACGAGCATCTGCTGTTACCACTGCTGTCATAAGTTTAGTAATAGATGCAATTGGAACAGAAGCATTCGTATTTTTACTATAAAGAACCTCACCAGTTTGCGCATCCATCACCAATGCGGCACGAGCACTTACACTCGGCTGGGCATTGTAACCAGAGGTATCGCGGATTTGAGCAAATTTTGGTGCAGATGCCACAACCTTAGGTGCATTACCACCACGTAAAGTTGTAGTTACAGATGTTGACCCTTGTATAGTTGGCTCATCATCTTCATCATTCAAAAGTTGACTAGCGTCAGCTGAAGACCAATTTAAACTTGCACTCCCACCACTCCCTGAGGACGGGTTATTGACGAGTTCTGCAAAGCTTGTTGAACTCAAACTAAGCAAAATAGACATGCTTAGCACATGCATTAAAGACTTTTTAGAATTTTTCACGGCACAATACTCGACTCAGGGTGATACACATTTGCGCTAACTATAATTATGCCTTACATTTGAGGTATAAGGTATAACGCTTTTACCGACACAATTGTGCACAACTATTCGCTCACTATATAAGAATAGGATTGCTAATTTTGTCATCCCATTGCAAGCTAATTTTGCTTTATGTAACAAAAAACTTGTTTTTTGAAAGAAAGGAGGTCTTCTTGATTACAGTTTTAGTTGTCGATGACCATGAACTGGTACGTACAGGCATTTGCCGTATGTTAGAAGATCATGCCGATGTTGAAGTAATTGGACAGGCCGAGTCTGGTGAGGAAGCTATTGCTATAGTTCGTCAGAAACATCCTCAAGTTGTGCTACTTGATGTCAATATGCCAGGCATCGGCGGTGTAGAGACAACACGTCGTTTATTACAAAGTGCACCAGATACAAAAGTTATTGCTGTAAGTGGTTTATCAGAAGAACCATACCCTTCTCTTTTGCTTAAAGCAGGAGCTAAAGGCTACATCACTAAAGGTGCTCCAATTACAGAAATGGTTCGGGCAATCAATAAAGTCATGCAAGGTGGCAAATACTTCAGTGCCGATATTGCTGAGCAGTTGGCGAGTTCCTATCTATCGGATACACAACAATCACCTTTTGACGCTCTATCCGAACGAGAAATGCAAGTTGCAATGATGGTTGTAAATTGTATTAGCGCTCAAGAAATTGCGGACAAACTTTTTGTAAGTGTTAAAACGGTGAATACTTATCGCTACCGTATTTTTGAAAAACTCTCCATTGATAGTGACGTTAAACTGACTCATCTTGCGATCCGTTATGGTCTGATCAAACCCTAATCAGACTTATATGCAATTTCCCTTAAACTCATCGTTGTCCCATACGATTTTTCGTTTGGGCACGTGGTATGGTTTATATCGTCTTATTATTGCGGTTAGCCTCAATATTATTTTGGTTTTAACCGATGCTCAAATCGACAATAGTCTACAGCAACCCGCTTTATATTCTTACACACTGCTTGGCTATTCCATATTAAGCCTTCTTCAGCTTTTGTGTTTTAAGTTTGTTGCAACTCAGGCAACAAAGCAGCTTATTTTATTTTTTGTAGTTGATGTTATCTGCCTAAGTTTACTTACATTTTCTGTAGGTGAGCCAAATCTACAACTCAGCTTGCTGTATGTTATTGCTATATTCACCTCGGCAATTTTACTCAGCGCAAGAATGTCTTTACTCATTACATTACTTGCGGTCATTGCCGTTATTTACCAACGTTTTGTCGGTAGTTTATTTGACTACAATAATCTAAATACGATTGGTAATAGTGCTTTATTAGCCTTCTTATTTTTTGTGGTGCATGGCATCGGACAAATTGCAGTTCAGCGCTTTAAATTACTTGAGGCGCTAACTTTCCACCAATCCATCGAACTATATCAACTACAAAATATTAACCGCTATATTTTGGAACAAATTGAAGAAGGTTATCTGGTTCTAGATGAAAACTATGACATTGTTCTAAGTAATCCGGCTGCCTGCTCTCTGTTAGGCATTCCGCCACAATTTGCCAGTGAAAAATATCCTTTAGCTAAATGGCACCCCGATTTATTTGAAATTCTTAAGTTTGGTAACTTACAAGAAGGTGACCGATTTATTTTTGAATCAAAGCTTTCTGCCTACTCTATTAATATTAAAGTGCAGCATCTTGTGGTGCCACAACAGGCATTGACGCTACTCATTTTACAAGATGCACAACACATTAATCAGCAAGCTCAACAACTCAAACTTGCCGCTTTAGGACAACTTTCAGCCAGTATTGCACATGAAATCCGCAACCCTCTGGCAGCAATTGTTCAGGCAAATGAATTACTTAAAGATAGTGATTTTGAGCAGCAAAATACTTTACGCCGTATGATTGGTAAGCAAACAAAACGTATTGATAGTATTGTTCAAGACACATTAGGACTTGCCAGTAGCGAAAGAACTCACCCAATCCAGATTGAATTAAACGACTTCATAAAGACATTATTAGACGAAGATCTATCGGATGTTAAACATTCTATACAGCTTAAAATCTCTGATTCATCCTTAAAATTATTATTTGACGAGAAACAACTAAGACAAGTGCTGATTAACCTTGTCAGAAATGCTTTACGACATAATGCACCTGATTCACCCCATGTTTTGATCAACATTCATTCACAAACAAATAAAATCTATATTGATGTGATCGATTACGGTGAAGGTGTTTCAAAACGTGATATATCTCAATTATTTAAACCATTTTTTAGTACCGAAATTAATGGAACTGGTTTAGGATTATATTTGTCTCATAGTTTTTGTGAGGCAAACCATGCAAAGCTCACGTATGTAGAGCAAAAACAAGGGGCATGCTTCCGAATGGCATGCCCAATAATATATTGATTTTTTTATTAGGTTTTTGGGGAAATGGCAGAACAGCAACCACTAGTTTTGCTTGTAGACGATGAAGAAGATTTGTGCCTTTTAATGCAAATGACTCTTGCGCGAATGGGGATTAAAACACATCTTGCTTATCGGGTTGAACAGGCCAAACAACTCTTTACTCAGTTTCATTACGATGCATGCTTAACCGATTTAAACCTACCCGACGGTAGCGGTTTAGAATTAGTTAAACATGTTTCTCAAACTTATTCTCACACACCAATTGCAGTTTTAACTGCATACGGCAATATGGATATTGCAATTGCAGCGTTAAAGGCGGGAGCTTTTGACTTTGTAAGTAAACCTATTAACCAAATTCATTTAGATCAGTTATTAAAAAAAGCGCTAAATCAGCCAAAACCAGAGCATGAGTTCGGTGAAACAACGTTGGAAAATGACCTATTAATCGGACGTTCTCCACCGATACAAAACTTGCGTATTGCTATAAAAAAAATAGCTCGTTCCCAAGCTCCTGTGTTTGTTACAGGGGAATCCGGTACAGGTAAAGAAGTTGTTGCTAATCTTATTCACCGTTTGAGTAACCGCAGCGAAGGTCCATTTATTGCGATTAACTGTGGAGCAATTCCAGCTGAGCTCATGGAAAGTGAACTTTTTGGGCATAAAAAAGGTAGTTTTACTGGAGCGACCCAAGACAAACAAGGCCTTATTTTATCCGCTCATGGCGGCAGTTTATTTTTAGATGAAATTGCCGAATTGCCTTTAAATATGCAGGTTAAATTACTTCGCGCAGTACAAGAGAAAAAAATTCGCCCTGTAGGTTCAGATCAGGAAATCGATGTTGATTTTCGGGTGATCAGCGCCAGCCACCAAGATTTAGAGTTATTAGTCCGACAAGGCAAATTCCGTCAGGACTTATTTTTCCGTATCCATGTTATGGATATCATGTTGCCACCACTGCGTGAGCGCGGTGGCGATATTTTGTTATTAGCCCATCACTTTATTCAAAAGGTTTGTCTGGAATGGGAAGTTCCAAGTAAACAATTAACCACGACTGCTGAAACTTATCTATTGCAGCAAGATTTTCCGGGTAATGTCCGTGAATTAAGAAATATGATCGAACGCGCTATTACCTTAAGTGATGATGAATGTATTGATTTATCACACTTGAATACGACTCTTCTCAGAAGCAGTAGCGTTAACTCGCAAATCACCACTAAACCAGTGAATGACACATCAACTGCGATTGCTCAGGCTCGACCAAAATTACCAATGGAAGGCTTAGAACGCTACTTAGAAAATATTGAAAAAGATATTCTGCTAAATGCATTGGACATGACACATTGGAACCGGACCTTAGCAGCTAAAAAGCTAGGAATGACCTTTCGCTCTTTACGCTATCGACTGAAAAAGTTTGGCTTAGATACTGAATTAGGAGAGGAAGTATAAAAAACTACTTTTTCTTTAGAAATAAGTCTGCAACGCGGTCTAAATATACGTCTTCTTTCATTTCTGGGGGCAAAGGATAGCTCTGGTTAGGCTGAATACCTTGCCCTTCAATCATATTGCCATTTGGCGTGTAGTAATGTGAGACTGTCATTTGTAGTGCCGCGCCACTTGGCAAAGGAAACAGTTTCTGCACGACTCCTTTTCCATAACTTTTCTCGCCCATGACCCATGCACGCTGGTGCTCTTTCATGGCCGCAGTAAAAACTTCAGCTGCCGATGCAGAACGATGATTAATTAATATACCTAACTTTATATTCTGAAATTCGTTGCCGGGCAGAGCCTGAAATTGCTGATTACCTTCTGAACGGCTTTTAGTTGAAACGATAATCCCACTATTTAGAAATAAATCTGCCGACTCGACTGCTGCCGATAACAATCCACCCGGATTGTTTCGTAGATCGATTAAAACGGCTTTTAAACGTGGTGAACTATTTTCTTCAATTAATCGTTTAATTTCATTTGCCGTGTCTTGCTGGAATACTCTAATTTTTAGCACTAAAACCTGATTATGTAGCATTACAGGTTCGATATCGGTTTCTATTTTTTTATTACGGACTAAGTTAATATTTCCATTTAACTCTTCTGCTTGCACTTGAAGCGTACTTCCGATAGAACCATAAAGCAGTCCGAACACCTGATCTTGGTTTAAATTTTTTAAGTCTTGATTATCAATCTTGAGAATCGCTTGACCATTTCTCAAACCTAATTTGTATGAGTCTGAACCTGTTTTAAGATCACGAATCATCCATTTATGGACATGCAATTCAGGGCTTAAAGCAAAATCAACAGAGGCGAGGTCACCTTCAGTATATTGAATCAATTGACGATATTCTTCTGCCGACAAATAGCGTGAGTAACGATCAAGCCCACTTACCAGCCCTTTAATGGCTTGCTGAAACAAGGCATCGTCAGACTTCACGTCAACGTAATTATCTCGAACGATTCCATAGATTTGAACAAACTGCTGAATCGACTCAATCGGTACCTCTGCATAACTATGTTCCGGTTCTTCCGCATCGGAATGCAAAGGTAACAATTTCTCTTTTACAACTGGCGCTGCAAAAGCAAATTGGCTGCAACACAGCAACATACTTACAATAAGTTTTTTATATTTAATGTGTTGCAGCATCCAATCACCTTTGGTTTATGCAGATAATGTAATCAGGTTACGTCCTTGCATTTCAGCAGGAACAGGAATCTGCATTAAATTGAGAATCGTCGGTGCTACATCGGCAAGCACGCCACCTTCTGCAATTGTTGCTTGTGTTGGGCCAACATAAATAAACGGTACAAGTTCCGTTGTATGTTGCGTGTGAACTTGACCACTTTCGTAGTCTTGCATTTGTTCAACGTTACCATGGTCAGCAGTAATCAACATATGGCCTTTCTTTGCCATTACTGCTTCATAGACACGCCCTAAACAAAGATCGACTGCTTCAACTGCTTTAACTGCAGCATCAAAAATACCTGTATGACCTACCATATCACCATTGGCATAGTTCACAACCAATAAATCATATTCACCAGAATTAATGGCTTTAACCAATTCATCAGTGACTTCATAAGCACTCATTTCAGGCTTAAGGTCATACGTTGCAACGTTTGGAGATGGAATCAAAATACGCTTCTCGCCCGGATATTCATCTTCACGTCCACCACTAAAGAAGAATGTTACATGAGCATATTTTTCAGTTTCGGCAATACGTAACTGAGTCTTCCCTAAAGAAGATAAATATTCACCTAATGAATTTTTCAATGCTTCTGGCATATATGCAACTGGCGCATCAATGCTAGCCTGATAACGGGTTAGCATGACAAATTTAGAAAGGTTCGGTACAACTTTACGCTCAAAACCAGCAAAGTCTTTTTCTACAAATGCACGAGTAATTTCACGAGCTCGGTCAGCACGGAAATTCATAAATACAACGCTATCGCCGTCCTGTACTTTAGCAACATCACCAATACGAGTCGCTTTTACAAACTCATCGTTTTCATTGGCTGCATAAGCTAACTCTAAGCCTTCCACTGCTGTTTGCGCAGTACGAAGTGCCTCGCCTTCGGTCAACAAACGATAAGCTTGCTCAACACGATCCCAACGGTTGTCACGGTCCATTGCAAAGTAGCGGCCAATCATGGTCGCTATACGGCCTTGCCCTTGGTATTGAGCAAATAATGCATCTAATTTTTCTAAAGACGACTGAGCGCTACGTGGAGGCGTATCACGACCATCAAGGAAAGCATGTAAATAAACTTTTGCACCACGTTTTAATGCAAGCTCACACATCGCCACAATATGGTCTTCATGTGAATGGACGCCACCATCTGAGAGCAGTCCCATAATATGAACAGCACCACCAACGGCTTTGGCTTTTTCAACAGCGTCAATTAGCACTTCATGTTTAAAAAAGTCGCCAGTACGAATATCTTTAGTAATACGGGTAAAGTCTTGATACAACACACGACCAGCACCAAGGTTCATATGGCCAACTTCAGAGTTACCCATTTGTCCATCAGGCAAACCAACATCTTCACCAGAACCAGAAATTAGACTATTTGGGTGCTTTGCTGTCATTGCTGCCAAATTCGGTGTTTTTGCTGCAAGAAAGGCATTATCTTCAGTCGCTTCACGGTGTCCGACACCATCCATAATGACCAGAACGTGAGGGATCTTGCCAGCAGTTGCATCCGTCATAATCTATTTCTCTTTTGTCTACAATTTCGTCACAATATCTTACCGAATTTTCGGTCAAGACTCTATTTTTTCCTATGGCTTTCACCAATATCTACGATTGATGAAAGCCATAAATATCAATAATTACTAGCGAGCGCGGTAAAGCAAATAACTTCCGGCACCAAACATTAACAAGATAGGTACGAGTACAAACCATGCTGGAGATGGGGAATAAACCAAGCTGGCATAGCCCAAGAAATCCTGCAAATAATAGAAACTCAAACCAATAAACAATGCGATCACCAAACGGAAACCCATCGATTGCTGGCGTAATGGCCCAAAAATAAATGAACACGCCACGAGAACCAGAGCAATCAATGAAAATGGTGAAGCAACCTTTTGCCAGAAAGCCAATTGATAAGTCTTTGGAACCTGACTATATTCATCCATATAGCGCATAAAACTAATCAACTGGCTTGGTGATAAATCTTCAGGATCTAAAGTCACCATGTGCACATATTTCGGCTGTAATGCTAAAGAAAGCGATTGTTCGTCATGGTCATTTTTGATGGCATTTCCTGCCGCCAGAATATCCATTTGTTCTGCTTTCTTC
Organism: Acinetobacter calcoaceticus; assembly: GCF_900520355.1. NCBI lineage: Bacteria > Pseudomonadati > Pseudomonadota > Gammaproteobacteria > Moraxellales > Moraxellaceae > Acinetobacter > Acinetobacter calcoaceticus. Next base: position 3,675,413 of record NZ_LS999521.1, read on the forward strand.
AAAGCCCATTGACCATCTTTTACGAACTGTCCTTGCTGAGCATTAATTAATGATTGCAAGTAATAGTTCTGGTCAAAATCGACCACTTGAATATCTTTTAAATTGCCTTGAGAGTTCGCATAGTCGATATAGATAAATCGCTGCCCCTCACGTGACCAATAACCTTTCACTTCGCCTAAAGCAGCGATAGAGCGGTGACTTTTAACACTTTCTGCTTTTTCATTGGTATATGGAATAACCCATTCACTTAAAGCAAAAGACAAAATAATAAGCAGTAAAGCTGAGCGCATCACCCAACCGACAATACGCCATAAGCTAATACCGGCAGAGCGCATAACAATAAGTTCACTGCTTGTCGCGAGTGATCCTAAACCAATTACAGCACCAATCAAGGCAGAAATAGGCAAAATTTCATATAGATAACGAGGCGCCCCCCACAACACATAGATGAGAGCTTGCCATGCGTTATAGTCTGGTTTGAGCTCACCCAACTCGCCAAGGTATGTAAATAAGATCTGTAAAATCGACAAAACAACTGTGGTGCCAAACATTGCAAGCGCAGTGGTTTTCGTCACATATTTGGCGACTATTCGACGTGCTAACATTATAATTTCACTCGCTTGATCTGTTTCTTGATTTTTGGTGCCAACTTCTGTTTACGTGAAAATAAGGCAGCTGCAACGCCATAAACAACCAACACGGCAGGATAAGCCCAAATATCGAGTTCTTCTTTACTAATACGAGTCTTGATTGCAATCATTAATACGATCAGACTGGAAAAAATAAAAACCGCCGGAATAAGACGATAATAACGACCTTGTCTTGGGCTCACCTCAGACAATGCCACAGAAAGCATTAAAGCAATAAGAATGGTGAATGGTCCAAACAAACGCCATCCCAACTCACTTCTTATCACTGGATCATTCGTTTTTGAAAAAAGTTTAGTCGTTGATAATGCTTCTACGTCTCCACTTTCAAACTTAACATCTTTGTCATTTTCTAAACGTAGACGATAAGACTGAAACTCTGCTTGTGTATATTTTGGTTGTCCCGGAAATATTTCATAACGGCGGCCTTGCACCAGATCAACCACATTGGCTGTATCATTTGCGACTTCTACACGAGTCGCTTCTTTTGCCAAAATCATGACATCTGGCTTATCTTCTTTGGTAGCGCGTTGATAAAAGAAAATGTCTTTTAGATTTTTTCGATCTTCAGATAGCGAACCTGCATAAATCGTATAGGGTCCAGAAGAAATAAATTCTCTTGGGCGAACCAAATCAAAACCTGTCCGAACCGCTTGAGTGGTGGTTAATTTTTCAAACTCACGTAATCCCCACGGCGTCATCCAGAGCATAAGCACAGACTGACAAACCATATAAACAAGTGTCATTGGAATAAGTAGTCGCGCCAATTGATGACGACTCACACCACTACCATTCAGGACTGCCATTTCATGGTCAACATATAAGCGACCAAACACCAACATTAAACCAATAAAAAAACCCAGTGGTAAAATGAGTGTTAGAAATTCAGGTAAACGATACCCAATGATGCTAAACAAGATACTGGCATCTAAACGCCCCTGCGCCGCCACACCAAAGTATTTGATCAGACGACCACCCATCATGATTAAGGTCAATAAGGAAATGACCACTAATGAGGTAGAGACAACTTGCTTGACGAGATAACGCCGAATAATCAAAGTAATACTTCCAAAAGGCTAATCGGGACGACTGCTAGTTTACCCGAATGTTAAAAATATAAAACCGCACATTGCAACGCTATGCTTGAAAGTGTTTCAATGTTTTAATTCATCATAACTTTCTATAGGCAATCACGGCAGCCATGAAATTTACAACTTATACAACTTTTCCCGAACAGACATCTAATGAATCTTTGTGGATTTTAGTTGATTCAGAACAGCTACAAAGCAACATCAACACATATCAAATCAATAACCTAGAAAGCGTTCTTACTGCTACCCAATTTAAAGGCAACCTTAATGAAACTCTGCCACTATTTGGTCAGATTTCAAATCAGCCTCACAGCCAATTACTTGGCTTAGGAAAAACAGCCGAACTTCAGGCAGTTAAGCTCGCTAAACTTGCTCAAACTATTATCAAATCGACACAAAATAAATTTAAGCATATCGCAATTGATATTGCTGCTTTACCTGTCGAGCACCATTATTTATTTGCTTTAAGCTTAACTCAAGCAGCTTATGGTTATGATGAGTTTAAATCGAAAAAAAATGAATTTGTGTTACAACAGGTTGATTTAATTAGTTCAACGACTAGCCTAGATAAACAACAACTGGCGTTAGTACATGCGGTACAGTCTGGTCAGTCTTACGCGCGTGACCTTGGTAATCGTCCGGGTAATATTTGTTTCCCTGAATATTTGGCAGAACAGGCTCTAGCTTTAGCGGCAGAATTCCCTGACTTACTTAAAGTCACTGTTTTAAATGAGCAGCAAATGGCTGATTTAGGCATGTATGCTTTTCTTGCAGTGAGTAAAGGATCTGAACGTCCGGGTCGCATTGTAACTCTCGAATATCAAGCACAGATTGATCAAGCTCCAGTTGTTCTAGTCGGTAAAGGCGTAACTTTTGATACAGGTGGTATTTCTTTAAAACCAGGCCTTGGCATGGATGAAATGAAATTCGATATGTGCGGTGCAGCCTCTGTACTGGGTACCATTCGTGCACTATGCGAAGCAAAACTTCCTATTCATGTGGTAGGCGCAATTGCAGCAGCAGAAAATATGCCTTCTGGCAAAGCAACCCGTCCAGGCGATATTGTAACCACCATGAGCGGACAAACTGTTGAAATTTTAAATACAGATGCTGAAGGACGTTTGGTCCTGTGTGACACATTGACCTATATCAAACGCTTCAATCCAGCAGTAGTGGTGGATATTGCGACGTTAACAGGTGCGTGTGTAGTTGCTTTGGGCAAAGTACTCAGTGGTTTGTTCTCACCAGATGATGCCTTGGCAGCTGAACTTCAACAAGCGGGTGAGCAGTCTTTTGACCGTGTATGGCGTATGCCAGTGATTGATGATTATCAAGAGTTGCTTGATTCACCATTTGCAGATATTGCGAACATCGGCGGTCCATACGGCGGTGCGATTACGGCTGCATGTTTCCTTGAGCGCTTTACACGTGAGTATCGTTGGGCTCACTTAGATGTAGCAGGAACAGCATGGCTTTCTGGTCCAGCTAAAGGCGCAACTGGTCGTCCAGTACCACTCCTCATGCAATTTTTAGCAAATCGTGTAAATACGAATGGCTAAAGTTAGTTTTTATCTGTTTGAAACCAGTGAAGAACGGCAAGTCGATAGTGCTTGCCGTTTATGCCGAAAAATTTTACAAAAGCATCCTAAAATCTGGTGGTATTGCCCAGATGTGCAGCTACAACAAACTCTTGATGAAAGATTATGGGATTTCGACCCTGTTAGTTTCATTGCGCATGGGGTTGATCAAGCTGATGCTGCTGTATGTATTTCGGCTAAACAACCACTTGAACAAGGCTTGTTAGTATTTAATTTTAACAATCATGCACTTGAACAAGTTGATCATTTTAGCCACATTATAGAAATTGTTGAAAATAATGAAACAGCCAAGCAAATTGGTCGAGAAAAATTTAAAATGTATCGCCGTTTGGGTATAGAACCGCGGACCTTTAAATTATAACGCGCTAAAATGTAAATACTGTTGAACAAAGGAGAAGCATGGTGGCATTAAATGTCGGGCAAGATTTTAAAAAAAGATGGTTAAATGCGCCTGAAGCTGTCCGTCATGCCTATCAACAGGATCTGGCACGTATTTGCGACTTACTAGAACCTCAAACACCTATTCAGCTTTGGGTTTTAAATGACGAAAAAGCGCAGTTAGAATCACAGCAAAAAATTGAACAAGCCTACGCTGACCTCAAAGCAGAGCTCATTGAGCAAGCACGTATTCGTCGTCAGCTTGCTTTAGAAAAAGCACTTGCTGACAAACGTGCATCAGAAGCAGCCTATGCTGCAGAGTTGCAAGCAGATGAAATTCGTAAGTTTAATGAACAAACTGAAACATTACACATATTACGTAGTCATTTAGAGCAAGAAGTTGCGGAGCAAACCGCACGTTATCAAAAGAACCCTGAAACACCAGCAATTAATTATTCATCTGGCGTAAAACTTAGTATTACCGATGATCAAATCTTATCTGAGCTTGAAAGTTTACGTATTCGTTTAGAACTTGAAGCTGAAAGCTTAATTGAACAGTCTGTAACGGCTTTCCGAGCTAAACTACATTCGGCAGCTCAAGAAGAAATTGAATACATTTTGAAAAATTCTAAGTTTTCTGATGAAAAAATAGAAAAGTAAACCTCTAAATCTTGTTCTTGTCATAAAAATGACACGTATATGTCACAGAATAGACATATAGATTATTCTTATAGATCAATTAATTATAAGAATGAAAAGTAGTTATTCAAGATAATTAATGAGGATAAGAGATGGACATTCTGCATCAGATTTCAAAGCAAGTTGAACAGCTAAATCAGGGTGAGCAATGGACGTTTTCAGCACAAGAATTTTATATGAGTCATAACGACTTTAACTCTTTATCTATCTTACTTACACGTGAGTCTAAAACCCGTGATTTTACAATTACTCGCACTCAGCATAACAAGCCATGGGTCGGTACACATTCGGTTACTCTAACCAAGCATTAAATTTTCAAAATAAAAAAACCGGAACATGTGTCCGGTTTTTTTATTTTAACGATCTAGCTTTTATTTTAAAAAGCCATTCTCAGCTAAAAAAGACATACTAATATTTGACTCTGTTTTTTGTTCAGCAGCCTTGTCACCTAGTAATAAACGCTCGATATAACGCGCTAAAACATCGACTTCAAGGTTTACCTTGCTGCCGACTTGCCAAGTTCCAATATTAGTACGCTCTGCTGTATGCGGAATTAAGTTCAAGCTTAAAATATTTCCACGTAAGTGGTTAATCGTTAAACTAATACCATCTACGGTCACAGAACCTTTTTCCGCTAAATATTTAGCAAGTTCTGCGGGTGCCGTAACTTCATAATAGATTGAACGAGCGTCTTCCCGTACTACGGTAATTTCACCCACGCCATCAACGTGACCACTTACAATATGTCCACCAAAGCGTGTTGTCGGTAACATTGCCTTTTCAACATTGACACGTTGCCCAACTTTCCAGTGACCCAAAGTCGTTCGGTTCAAGCTTTCACGAGAAACATCGGCAGCATACCAATTATCACCCCATTCAATCACGGTGAGGCAAATACCATTGGTTGCAATCGAGTCACCCAAATGTACATCTGACATATCCAGATCAGTCTGAATACGTAAACGCACATCTCCACCTACACTTTGCAGGCTTTCAACTTTTCCTAAACTTTCAATAATGCCTGTAAACATGGCTCAATCTCCAAATCTTTTTACACTGCTTAAATTGCAGTGCTTACCAAAGTGCGAGCTGTGTACTATTACCTGAAGTATCTACACCACCTAGCTCGGCGAAGTGGTAAAGCTGGCCTAATAACTGACGTAATGGTGGTCCTGACTTGGCATGAGTATCTGTAATCACAATAAACTCAAGCACGCGTGCACGTTCAGACTGTCGTTGTTTACTCACTCGATAGCGCGGAACATCTTGTGTTAACAAGGTCACTTTGCCGCGCTCCAGATTGGCCATAAGCAAATCTTTCGGCTCGATATTACCATCAGTTGAATAACTGGTCAGAATATAGCGGGCATTGATGGTTGAAAGTAATTTTTCATACGCATCTTTCGCATATTTAGAAGAGTTATATGGGCTTGGACGCTCTTTACGCCAAGCTCTGTCAATTCCACTCTTATAACCTTTAGTATCTGGTGAAGGTAAATCGGCCTGATCCCATAAAGTTAATGCATTCAAAACATGGTAATTACTACTATATGCATGTTGGTTATATGGTGGATCAAGATAAGCAACATCTACTTCAAAACCACTCATTTGATTTGCTAGATGCTGTGAATCTACACACCACATTTCAGCAGCAGGACGTTTACGATCACCAATCTCGCAAAAACGACTCGGTGTTAACCAAAGTAATGACTCAATTCGCTCTAATGCAGTTTGAGTACGCCCGCCCCACCCTTGATGGAAGCTTTTAAATACACCACTGGTGTTACTGACAAAACTGGCTGAATAGAGCAAAGGCGCGAGCAATGCACTCATCTCTACATCATTAATTGCGCCTTGAGATTGCCATGTTGCAATCTGCTGGCGAATCGCATCAATACGCATACCATTACGGCGTTTAAAGAACAAACGGTCACGAGCTGGATCATAAATATCATCATTACGTGGGCAAAGGTTATGTGTTACCCAACCTTTAACTTCAGGTAAGCGATTTAAATAATCGATTGCCTTTTGATACCCGCCTAGCTCTTTAAAAGCAGGTGCATCAATACAAGCTAAAATCGCATGATTTAACGCATGGCTATAAGGTTCCCAGTCATTCGCAATCACACGGTAACCATTTTGACGTGCCAAACGAGACACGACACCACTGCCGGCAAAGAAATCGGCAAAAATCGGAGGATTCTTTTTCTTGCTATTCAGTGTCCCTGTAATTTCAAGGGCTTCTAAAATTAGATGGAGCAATCGGCGCTTGTTACCCAAGTACGGTACAAGCTGATGGAAAAGATATTCGTCTGTCGTACGGGCTGCATGACGACGTTTGTGATAAACCGAAGGCTCTGGATTCATACTTTCTCTTGCGTAGGGATTAACCTTAAGCGTATATCTTGATCAAGTTGTGTCACATCAAGAAGTGTAAAACGGAGTTGCTGTGCCATATATTCAAATTCTGCATTGAACATGGCTCTTGCACTTTTCCCCAATAATGTCGGGGCAATATAACTGATCAACTCATCTACCAAACCTTCTTGTAAAAAGGCAGTAGATAAGGTTGCACCGGCTTCTACCAATACATCATAAATTTGATATTGCTTAGATAGGGTCTGTAACAGCACTTTTAAAGGCTGAATTTCTAATTGTATCACGCCTAAATCGGCAAGTTCTTGACGATATGGCCCCATCACCATCACAGTTTCAGGGTTTTCTAAAATTTTAGCAGCGAACGGCAAACGACCTTGGCGGTCTAAAATAATCCGTTTTGGCTGTGCAATTGTCTCAATATCAACACTGTCCAGAGTTCGTACATTAAGCTGACAATCATCTGCAATCACAGTTTCAATCCCTGTAATCACTGCTCCTGAAATGGCACGCCAATGCTGTACATCTTGACGCGCAACTACACCAGTAATCCATTTCGATTCACCAGATGCCATTGCCGTACGCCCATCTAGACTTGAAGCTACTTTTAAGCGTACATAAGGCATGCCCGTAGACATCGCCTTTAAAAAACCTTGGTTTAATTTTTCTGCCAAATCTTCACAAATGCCAACTTCTACTTCAATTCCGGCATTTTTCAGAATTTGAACACCCTTACCCGCAACCAGTGGGTTTGGATCTGGGCAAGCAACAACTACTTTTTTAACTTGAGCTTTAACCAGTGCTTCAGCACAAGGAGGAGTTCGCCCATAATGTGCACATGGCTCAAGCGTCACATACGCTGTTGCACCTTGAGCCTGTTCAGCGGCCTGACGCAAGGCAAAAACTTCGGCGTGTGGTTGACCTGCTTTAGGATGAAAGCCCTCGCCTATTAACTGATTATCTTTGACAATAACACAACCCACATTTGGATTAGGCTTAGTCGAATATAGACCTCGTTTGGCAAGTTCAATAGCTTGCTGCATCCAATAGTGATCTTTTTTCAACTCAGACATAAAAATCTCAAATAGTTATTGTTCACGTTGCTGCATTTGCTCAATTTGACGGCGAAAAGCTTCAACATCCTGAAAATCTTGATAAACAGAAGCAAATCGGACGTAAGCGACATGGTCGAGTGCAAATAGAGATTGCATGACGACTTCACCAATTGTTCTAGACTTCACGTCACGCTCGCCTAAACGGCGAATCTGCAATTGAATATCACTTAAAACAGTTTCTATCTGTTCTTGGGTGACCGGACGTTTTTGCAAAGCATGCATTAACGAACGGCGTAGCTTGGCCTCATCGAAAGGTTCATTTTTTCCATTCGATTTGATCACACGGGGCATCACCACTTCATAGCTTTCAAAAGTGGTAAAACGTTCACCGCAACTTACACACTCACGACGTCGACGAATCTGACAGCCTTCGGCGGCTAAACGTGAATCAATGACTTTACTATCTGCGGCGTTGCAAAATGGACAATGCATAGCGGACTTATAGGGTCGATTACTTTGACCTAGTGTAGCAAAATTTCTACACTTACAGAACCAGCATTCTATAGGGCAAAAAAAACAGTCCGAAGACTGTTTTTAACATGAATGATATTAAGGATTATTCAATACGTTCGCCATGTTGGCTTAAATCCAGACCCATGCGTTCATCATCAGCGTTAACACGGATACCAATCACAAGATCAATCACTTTAAGAATTACAAAAGTCGCTACACCACTGTAAATCATGGTTGCCAATACGCCTTCAACTTGTACCCATAATTGTTTAGTGAATGTTGCTGCTAAGGGAACGTTCGCTGCTTTGATAATTTCATCACTGTAAAATACGCCAGTTAAAATCGCACCGACAATACCGCCTACAGCATGTAAACCAAACGCATCCAAAGCATCATCGGCTTTAAGTAAGCGTTTAAGTGCGGTAATACCCCAGAAGCACACGACACCACCGATAAGGCCCATGACTAAAGCACCGCCTACACCGACGAAACCTGCTGCTGGCGTAATCACAACCAAACCAGCGACAGCACCAGAAGCACCACCTAATACAGATGCTTTACCACGAATCATACGTTCAACAACTAACCATGATAATGCAGCAGCAGCGGCAGCAACTTGAGTCACTAAAATTGCCATACTTGCACGAGCACCAGCACCTAAAGCACTACCACCGTTAAAGCCAAACCAACCTACCCAAAGTAAGCTTGCACCGACAACGGTTAGAGTCAAATTATGCGGAGCCATAGATTCACGGCCAAGGCCAATACGCTTTCCAAGCATGTAAGCAGCAACTAAACCAGCTACACCTGAGTTGATATGTACAACTGTACCGCCAGCAAAATCTAAGGCGCCTGCTTTAAATAACCAGCCATCTGCCGCCCAAACCCAGTGAGTAATTGGTGCATAAACAACGAGTACCCAAACTGCAATGAAGATCATGAAAGCTGAGTACTTCATGCGGTCTGCAATAGAACCACTTAGAATTGCAACTGTAATAATGGCAAAGGTCATTTGGAAAATAACAAAAAGACTTTCAGGAATTGTGCCACTCAATGCATCAAACGCGACTCCGTTTAGCATTGCTTTAGACAAATCACCAAAAAATGCACCTGTGCCAGAGAACGCGATTGAATACCCAGCAATGACCCACAGCAAACTTACTAAAATCGCAGCGGAAAGGCTGAACATCATAGTACTTAATACATTTTTTTTACGTACCATACCGCCGTAGAATAGTGCCAACCCAGGAATGGTCATTAATAGAACCAATGCGGTTGAAACTAAAATCCAAGAGGTATCACCCGTATCAAGAGTAGGTGTCGGTGCTGGAGCTGCTGGAGTTTCAGCAACTGGTGCTTCTGCAGTAGTTGCAGTAGCTTGAGATGTTGATGTAGCCGCAACTTCCGATGTAGGCGTTGTTACAGCATCTTCTGCCCAAACGGCAGTACCACCCAAAAGAGCGCCTGATAGACTTAGCGCCATAAGCATTTTTTTCATTCGTGTCCCCCAACCTCATTTGCGAGTTATTTTCTACTCAGCAAGCTTTGTGCCAATTAGACAGCATCTGGTCCAGTTTCACCCGTACGGATACGGATTACTTGTTCCAAGTTAGTCACAAAAATCTTACCATCGCCGATTTTTCCAGTGCTTGCCACACGTGTAATTGATTCAATCACCGCATCGACCATTTCATCACTAATCGCAATTTCGATTTTTACTTTAGGTAAGAAATCAACCACGTACTCCGCACCACGGTAGAGTTCTGTATGTCCTTTTTGACGACCAAAACCTTTAACTTCAGTTACGGTAATCCCTTGTACACCAATGTCAGAGAGTGCTTCACGCACATCATCTAATTTAAACGGTTTTACAATTGCAGTTACAAGCTTCATGTTTGTTTCCTTCGGCTTCTTTTCACCAGTAAGGTTTTATGTTCAATTTTCATGCCAATATTTCAAAGGTTGAGGGAAATGAACCTATTGCATGAACTTTCTTTATAACCTATTTAGTGATCAAGATGTAGATGAGCTATTAAAAATAAAATGAATTTTCAGTATAGTTATATGCTGATTTAATGTTCTATTTGTACTAAAAGAATTGAAACCTATATCCCACGTTCAAGCAGTGGTAAACTGTAAACCATAAGGTAATACAACACTTTGGATATTTTATGCTAGAAACTTTATTACAGGCCATTCTGGAAAAAATTGATGAGCCTAAAAAAGATTTGGAAAAAAATTTACGTGCATTATTAAATGAAGCAGTCGAGAAGTTAGACCTTGTTTCCAGACAAGAGATTGACCGTCAAAAGACCGCACTTCACTCAGCTAACCAACGTTTAGCAGAGCTACAAAAACAAGTGGAACTATTAGAAGAAACTTTAAAGAACAAAAAATAAGCACCAATGTAGCGCACTTATACTTTACAACGATTAAAAATGAAGCACCATAATGGAACAACAAGATGTCTTTTTCTAAAATTTATACACGGGGACTTTTGGGTTTACATGCACCTCTCATTGAAGTAGAGGTACATGTGAGTCAAGGCTTACCTTCTCTTACCATTGTAGGCCTAGCCGAAGCGGCAGTAAGAGAAAGTAAAGATCGAGTTCGCTCAGCAATTATTAACAGTGGATTTCAATTTCCGACTAAACGACTGACCATTAATCTTGCACCAGCAGATTTGCCCAAAGATGGTTCACGTCTAGATTTACCAATTGCTTTAGGTATTTTAATTGCCTCTGGTCAGCTCCCAGAAAACTGTGCCGAAGATTTTGAATTTATTGGAGAGTTAGCACTTGATGGTCATGTAAGGCCAGTGTCAGGTACTTTAACTTTGGCAATGGCGTGTCAACAAGCCAAGCATAAAATGCTTTTTCCGTTTGATAATAGTCAGGATATTAGTCATTTACCTGACTTTAAATGTTATCCAGTGAGCCATTTAAAAGAAGTCTGTGAACATTTTCTGGGCACAAAATCTCTATCTTCGATTGAACCTTCAACTACATCAAATCAAATGCCTTATAAATTTGACCTTGCAGATGTAAAAGGTCAGCTACGCCCACGCCGCGCACTCGAAATTGCTGCTGCTGGGGGGCACTCCTTACTTTTTAAAGGACCACCCGGCACCGGTAAAACTTTACTCGCCTCAAGGCTCCCTTCAATTTTGCCGCCTCTTTCTAATCAAGAAACACTTGAAGTTGCAAGCATTTACTCTATTTCAAATACATCTCATACGTTTGGTCAACGGCCATTTCGAGCGCCCCATCATACAGCATCCGCTATTGCACTCGTTGGGGGCGGTTCTCATCCTAAACCGGGTGAAATTACATTATCGCATTTAGGCGTGCTCTTTTTAGATGAACTTCCTGAGTTTGATAGAAAAGTACTAGAAGTTTTACGTCAGCCGCTTGAGTCCAAAGAAATCATTATTTCACGAGCAGCTCGGCAAATTACTTACCCAGCTAACTTCCAACTGATTGCAGCGATGAACCCCTGCCCATGTGGTTATGCATTTAACCAAGATAGTCGTTGTCAGTGTTCACCTGAGAGTATTAAGCGCTATCAAAACCGTATATCGGGACCTTTACTTGACCGTATCGATTTACATATTGATGTGCCACCATTAAAGGCCCAAGAGCTACAAGATCCAACGCCTGTTGAAAATTCGAGCAGTGTTCGACAACGTGTGATTTATGCCTATGAACAACAGATTCAAAGACAAAATTGTTTAAATCAAGCGCTTTCGCCGAAACAGCTAGAACAACATGCTGTACTTGATAGTACTTCTCAACGAATGATTGAAATGGCTCAGCAACGTTTAAATTTATCGGCTCGTGCTTATCATCGTGTTTTACGCGTTGCTCGTACCATTGCCGATTTAGCTCAAAGTGAAGTGATTCAAAGTTCTCACCTTACAGAAGCATTATCCTATCGAGGAAATAGTTAACAAATGAAAAAACAGCGGATCGTGAGTCCGCTGTTTTTAATATTTATATGAGTTGTTAATTAAAGAATTTATTACTGCCTATATAAGAAGGCAAAGAGGACGCTATGAAAATTTTGGCTATCTCCGGCAGTGCAAGAGAGGCATCTACAAATACAGCGCTATTACGAGCAATGAAAGATATAGCACCGTCCAGTATTGAATTTTCAGTTTTCGATCAAATTAATACTTTGCCTATCTTTTCTCCGGATGATGAGGGAGAAAAAACGCCTGCTGTAGTAGAAGAATTTATCAAATCTGTTTCTGCCTCAGATGGCATTATCATCTCAAGTCCTGAATATATCCGTTGTATTCCAGGCGGTCTTAAAAATGCAATTGACTGGATGGTTTCCCGCACCGAAATCATAGACAAGCCTATCGTTCTAGTTCATGCATCTAGCCGCGGTGACGATATGCTGGTTTCTTTAAGAAGAGTACTATCGACCGTTAGCAGCAATTTTTTTGAAGATTTATTTTTACGGATCTCTGTTCTTAGCAAATCTCCTGAACAAATTATTGAGATGCTGCAAACTGACCAATATAAATCACAAATTACACCTTTTCTGCTTAGCTTTGTCTCAGAGATTCAGAAGTATCAAGATCAATTAGAGTAAGCTGATCACCGTGTTTACGAGTAGCACGGACCATTGTCGATTTGGCTCAAAGTGATGTAATTCAAAGCTCTCATCTTACAACAGCGCTATCTTATCAGAGATAATCAGCCCTAAGATTAGAACAAAGGATTATGAGTCCGCTGTTCTTTTATTAAGAATCTCACTTAACTTCTTGATTAGATAAGTGATTTCTTGCTCGGACAAAGCTGCAAAGCCAAAGCGAATACAACGATTAGAAGAATCATCCTGTCTAAACTTATACTCTGTATCCATGTTGAGCTTTTCTAATTTTAAGGCTTGCTCTTTAGTAAAAGATTTCTGGAATTTCACCCATAAAGCCATTCCACCTGCTGGAGGTTGAATCTGGATATCACCTGAAAAAACTCTGCTAAATTCAGTTAAAGCATGGTCACGGCGTAACTGATATATTTTTTTCATTTTACGAATATGTCGTTTGATTTCACCGCGCTGCATTAAATCTGCTAAAGCAAGTTCTGTAATGTTATTACCTTGTCGATCAATCAATAAAATATCTTCGGTAATGGATTGAATGACTGATGCAGATGCCACGATGTATCCCAAGCGAATACCGGGTGCAAAGACCTTAGATAATGAGCCAACATGAATGACTAGCTCAGAATGAGGCAACATGAATGACTAGCTCAGAATGAGGCAAACTCGCTAAGGGTGGCATAGGCCGACTGTCATAGTGGAATTCGTGGTCATAGTCGTCTTCAATAACATAAAAACCCCATTTTTTTGAAAGTTCTAAGAGCTGAAGACGGCGACTCATTGGCATCGTGACTGTTGTGGGATATTGATGATGTGGGGTTGTATAAATCGCAGCAACTGAGTGTTCTTGTAAAATCCTTTCAAGATCTTCAATGACAATACCTTGTTCATCTAATTTGACAGAAACGACCTGCAACCCATTTGACTGAAACGCTTTAAAAGCAGAGGGATAATACAGCTCTTCAACTATAATCACTCCCTGTCGATTGGGTAATGCACGAGAAGCAAGAAAAATTCCCATCTGGCTGCCGCGTACAATACAAATTTCATTTTCGGCAACACTCATAAAACGTTCCATCGACAACATTTTTTGCAAGGCTTGTCTTAACTCAATCATACCTTGGGGGTTTCCATAACCCATGTACTGGTTTTGGGTAATTTTAATCAACGCATGCCGATAGGCTCTTGAAAATAACTCATACGGAATAAGCCTTGGGTCAGGTACACCATCGTTGTGTGGATATAAAGTAGCTTCTTGAATAGTTGGCTTATCATCAACTTTTCGCTCATTTACGGGCTCTATTTTGAGCTGCTTTTCTGGCAAAATATCTGCCACAAATGTGCCTTTTCGAGGACGAGTCACAAGCCAGCCTTGCGCCTCTAATTCTTCATAGACTGCTTGTACTGTTTTTCTATTAATTCCCAATTCTTTTGACAAGCTACGAGACCCGGGCAACATAGTCCCTTGCACCAAGCGACCACTTAAAATCTCCTGACTAATCAAGTTGGTCAGTTTTAAAAAAACTGTTTTTTCTTCTCTTTCATCGATACGGAAATGTATTTGCCAAGGTCTTAGCATATTCGCCCCATCTGGACCATATAATTTGTAAAAACTGGATGTATTGATTCACCCAGTTGTTTTCTATTCTGCCTTCACCTACTTAATTTGGTCAACTGGACTGGAGAAGAGATGAAGACTGCTTCTGTAAACAAACAAGATCTGATGCAACATGCACAGCAAGACATGCAAAAGTGGATTAGCAATTCAGATTTAACTGATCGCCAAAAGCTTGCACTCACTTGTCGTATTTTATTTGATCATGGCCATGATGTTGGTTTAGCGGGCCAAATTACATGTCGTGGTGAAAACGAAGATTCCTTTATTACTCAACGTTTTGGTTTAGGCTTTGATGAAATTACTGCCTCAAACTTGCTTGAGGTTAATCAAGATTTAGAACCAATCAATCAAGGAGGAATGGCAAACCCAGCCAACCGTTTTCATACGTGGATTTATAAAGAACACCCAGAAGTGAACTGCATTATCCACACGCATCCTACCCATGTAGCAGCACTCTCCATGCTACAGATTCCACTCATGATTTCCCAAATGGATGTTTGCGCACTCTACGAAGACTGCTCGTTTGTAGGTCATTGGCCAGGTGTTCCTATAGGTAACGAAGAAGGCATTTTGATTTCTTCTGCTCTGGGTAAAAACCGTGCTGTTTTATTGTCTCACCATGGCCAATTGGTCACAGGTAAAACCATCGAAGAAGCATGCAACTTGGCTCTTTTAATTGAGCGTGCAGCTCAACTGCAACTGCTAGCGATGTCTGCCGGACAAATTCAGCCTATCCCTCACGATTTGGCCACAGAAGCTCATGACTGGGTATCTACCGACAAACGTAACAAAGTGAACTTTGCTTATTACGCACGTAAAGCTTTGAAAAAACATTCCGACTGCATTTAAAAAGAGACTTCTACCATGAAACTAAACGGTATTATTGGCTACCCTGTCACCCCATTTTCTAATGACAACACCATTAACATTGCAGTTTTAAAGCAGATGCTCGATTTACTTATCGAAAATGGCTGTGATGCCATCGCACCTTTAGGCAGTACTGGTGAAAGCGCTTATCTTGAATGGAATGAATGGTGCTTAGTGGCTAAAACTTCAATTGAAAGCATCAATAAACGTTTGCCTGTCATTATTGGGATTTCTGAACTCACAACAGATCAAGCAATCAAAAAGGCCCAAATCGCGCAAAGCTATGGTGCAGATGCACTGATGATCATTCCTGTATCGTACTGGAAACTAACAGATCAAGAGATTTTTGAGTATTACCAAGCGATTGCTAAAGCGACGACTCTACCAATTATGGTGTATAACAACCCTGCAACCAGTGGTGTTGATATGTTCCCAGAGTTAATCGTGCGTATGTTTAATCAGATTCCAAACATTACGATGGTGAAAGAAAGTAGCGGTGATATTCAGCGTATGCATAAAATTTATGAGCTTTCAAAAGGTGAACTACCGTTTTATAACGGTTGTAATCCTCTAGCTTTAGAAGCTTTATGTGCAGGAGCAAGCGGTTGGTGTACGGCAGCACCGAACCTGTTAGGTCAACGACCTCAACAGCTCATTGAATATATAAAAAATGGTGAATTGGAACAGGCCCAAAAGTTATTTTATCAGCAACTTCCTCTACTACGCTTTATTGTAAATGGTGGTTTACCTAAAATGATTAAAACTGGTTTAGAACTAAAAGGTGTCTCTGCGGGCTTACCACGCAAGCCACTGTCTAAAGCTGCGGATATTGAGCTTACCCAGTTAAAACAGCTACTTTCTGAAATAGAAAACTAATAAAAAAGCGGGTTTACTCACCCGCTTTTTTTACAACAAAACTTAGAATGTTTTAGTTAAACTAAACACTAAGCCTGTGTCATAAGGTTTTTTACCAGCATCGGACATACCAGAAGTGCTAATGTCTGTACCCACAACATCTAGTTCAGCAACAATACCCAAGATATTATAGTTTACGCCAACTTTATAATCGATATAGCTATCGTCTTCACCTGGTCCACCCGCAACTACAAGTAAAGAGTCTTTATTTTTTAGTTTGTTATAGCCAACTGAAGCAAGTCCTGTGAAGCCTGTATCTGCAATTGGTGCTGAATAACCTACGTTAAAATACCAGAACTCATCAGAGTGACCCCAATAATCATCTGAGTAGCTTACGCCCACACTAAGTGCATCACCTTTAAATAAAGAATCAGCAAAAGTTAATTTTCCATAAAACTCGGTAAAGTCAAAACCAGTATCCCCATTATATGGGTTAGTAAATTTTGAGTCAGAACCAATATAGCCGTAATGAATTACACCTACATCATAAGTTGGTGCAAGCGTATCAGACAGTTTTAATGTATTGGTATAACCTAAAGAGATATCGGTTTCAGTTGAAACACCTGGTGTATTAAAGTCAACGCTTGAACCCCATAGCGCGACATAGGCACCTGACTTATGAGAAAAAGTAAAACCACCTTGAATAGCTGGGTTATTTGATGATTGTGTAACACCGCGGAAGCGGTAGTCTGTAGTTGCCGCTACACTACCTGTTGCTGTGATACCATAAAAAGATGGTGCTTCTTCAGCCATAGCCATGGTTGAACCAGCTGCGAAAATACCAAGACCTAAGGTCTTAAGTGCAAATTTCATCATTTTGATCTCCCCCATAATGAATGCACGATTTATGTATATAAAACACATTGTGTTACTTTAGCTTTAGCAATTGCTGTGCCAAGTTCATATTTCCGCTCTCTAAACATCATCAATATTGAAATCAAAATATCTCTACAATAAAATTTCCATTTAGTTTTTATAAAAATATATTTATAAAAAACAATATTATAAAACAATACTTCTATCCAGTTAAAAAAGAGCAATATAAGAAAACACCTTGTCGGAAATAAATTAGCGACATCAGCAGTATCTATTTACTCAATGTAAAATTTCTATTTAAACTTAAATAAGAGATATAAAAATTACGTAAATTTCTTAAAGCTGGCTTTTAATGATCTGTGAATGGGCATTTCTTTTAATTAAATTTCTTTATTTTTTCTGTTTTAAAAATTATGAACTATTTTGGGTCTTTTTTAAGCAACAATATGAGCAAAAAGAGTAATGCACAAAATTTATGCAAAATATCGCACTAATTTTGATCAACCCAATTAAATTCCATGGGCTTATTATAGTGATCTATTTTTGTACATCAGACTTTAAAATAATGTTATATAGTAACACTTTAGAAAGTATTCAAAATAAATCGTCGAAAAAAGCAACTTAAAATGAGATTAAAAAGTAAACATATCCACCAAAAAAGATCAAAAAATGAACACAAGAATCAACTATTTTTTGAGCTTTGAATATAAAATAAATGGTAAAAATCCACTAAAAAATAAATTACTTTTTTTATTTTAAACAATACATTAAGTATAAAATGTTAATAGTAAATTTAGCAAACAATCAGTAACACATTAATCAATTTCTGCATAGCATATATAAAATAAAATCAACAAAAATATATCTTTTTTATAGATTACTTATACAATTGATGGAAATCCTAGGCCCTGAACAATAACAAGGCACAGGATTTATCGTTTTTATGAGGTTCTTTAAATATGCTAAAAGCACAAAAACTTACATTAGCAGTTCTCATTTCTGCGGCAATAATTTCCTCAGCTCAGGCAAGCGAGCAAAGTGAGGCAAAAGGATTTGTTGAAGATGCGAACGGTTCTATTCTCTTCCGTACAGGTTATATCAGTCGTGACAAAAAACAGGGCGCGAAAGATACTAGCTCATTTGCTCAGTCAGCAATTGTAAGTATCGATTCCGGTTTTACCCCTGGTATTGTTGGCTTCGGTGTTGGCGTTGTTGGTGATGGTTCATTTAAAATCGGTGAAAATAAAAATGCCGGAAACCAAATGATTCCATTATATAACGATGGCTCAGCTTATGATCACTGGGCTCGTGGTGGTGGTAGCGTTAAAGCACGTTTCTCGAATACAACAGTACGTTATGGTACTCAAGTACTCGATTTGCCTGTTCTTGCAAGTAATACTGGACGTATGGTTCCTGAATATTTTACAGGTACTTTATTAACCAGCCATGAAATCAAGAACCTTGAATTGGTTGCTGGTAAATTTACTAAAGACCAAATGTCTGATCAAATCAATACCGATGCGGATGTAAATGGTAATGGGCTTGATCGCGCCATTGTTTGGGGTGCTAAATATAAATTCGATGACAATTTAAATGCATCTTACTACGGTTTAGACAGCAAAAATGCTCTTGAACGTCATTATGTGAATGTGAACTTTAAACAGCCTCTGGCTAATGACAGTTCATTAACTTATGATTTCAGTGGTTATCATACTAAGTTTGATGAAAATGCTATCACATATTCAGAAACTACTGATGACAAGTCTAACCGTAAAAACAATATTTGGGCAATTTCTACAGCGTACAACACTGGCCCACATAATGTAATGGTTGCCTATCAACAGAACAGTGGTAACGTAGGTTATGATTACGGCCAAAATGCTGATGGTTTCCAAAGTATTTATTTACCAAACTCTTATATGTCTGACTTCATCGGCAACGATGAAAAATCTGCACAAATCCAATACAGTCTTGATTTTGGTAAGTTAGGCGTATTACCTGGTCTAAACTGGACAACTGCATTTGTATACGGTTGGGACATCAAAGTTAAAGGTTTAACTGATGATGCTGAAGAACACGAATTCTTTAATCAAGTGAAATATACAGTTCAAAGCGGTTTTGCTAAAGATGCAAGCCTTCGTATTCGTAACTCATACTACCGCGCAAGCGATGCTTACCAAACGAATGCATACATTGGTGATACCAATGAATGGCGTTTATTCCTTGATATTCCTGTGAAATTATTCTAATTCATAGATCTATCAAGCATAAAAAAACCTACGTCTGGCAACAGATGTAGGTTTTTTATTAAGCTCAGAATATCAATTAAGAAATTCTGAGCCTTATCAATTAAAGCTTATTTAGCAGCTTCAATTGCTTTTAATACTTCTGCTTTAGCAACATCAGCACCTTCCCAACCACTGATTTTTACCCACTTACCTGGCTCTAAATCTTTATAGTGACTGAAGAAATGCTCAACTTGGCTAATCAATAGCGGAGGAAGATCTGTATATTCCTTCACATCTTTATAAAGTGGAGACAATTTTTCGTGTGGAACAGCGATTAATTTCGCATCGATACCACCATCATCTTCCATTTTTAATTTGCCCACTGGACGGCAACGAATTACAGAGCCAGCAGCAACAGGATGTGGAGTTACAACAAGTACGTCTAACGGGTCGCCATCTTCAGACAAAGTATTTGGAACATAGCCATAGTTTGCTGGATAGAACATTGCTGTGCCCATGAAACGGTCTACAAACAATGCATCAGAATCTTTGTCGATTTCATATTTAATTGGTGCTGCATTTGCAGGAATTTCAATGATGACATAGATGTCATTTGGGGCATCTTTACCTGCAGGGATATCGCTGTAACTCATATCAATACTCTTTCGTTATGAAGTCAGATGTAAAATCCACTCGATTATAACGTGGATATCATCAAAATGATGCCGATTATACAATGCGCACACGCGAAAGTTGATATGAATGATGACAGAATGACACTCAAGTCAGTTTAATCGTGACCACAAGTAAGAAGATTGGACACAATATAGATAAGAACCAGACAATCGAGCGTAAAGTTGCCCAGTTACTTAAATAGCAGATCCCATAAATGACTCTTAAAATAATATATGCCCAACCTAATCTCAGAATAAAATATTCCGGAACGACCATATATTCAGCCATTAAAATAGCCGTTAAGAATAAAGGTAGGCTTTCAAAACTATTTTGTTGTACGGCATTAGCGCGAGCAGCCAAACCAGTTGTTTTGGCAAAAAAAGCTCTCGGGTTTTGATTATCGGCAGGCTGAAAACCACCTGTAATTTTTGCAATTGCGGTAAATGCATATGGCAGTAAACATGCCACTAAAATAATATAGATAATGCCGCTGATGCCCTGCATAGTGCCATCCATCACTGAAAATACTGTTGATCATGCTATCATAACATTGCGTTTTTACCTGAAATTTTATGCAATCACTTGTCATCACTGATTAATAGGGCCATGTATGCAACAACCTGATCAAAAAGAATTGTTTGAAGTCTTGGATAAGCAAAAACAGAATCAACTTCAGATAGATCGCATATTAAAGATCGTACTCCCTATTGTCGCTTTTTTACTGAGTGTGATTTGTGCAAATTTGAATTGGCAATCTACACTTGGCACCTTTGTTATTTTAACAATTACCTTTATTGCTGTCGGTATTAAACGACTTCCTTTATGGCACTGGCTCATTGTGATTACGATATATTGCTTAGCAGATAATTATTTAAGTTATGGTCAGCTTGATTTAACTCACCTACGCCTGCAACTGGGCACAATGCTGGTTTTTGTTGGGATGGTCGGAATTGGACGCCCTTATATAGACCGCTGGTTTATGAAAAGTCAAAAAATATAAAATAAAAAAAGCGCCCTAAGGCGCTTTTTTTATTAACTGATTAAGCTGGTTTACGTAAGTCTTTACGTAAAATTTTGCCTACATTCGATTTTGGTAATTCATCCATAAACTCAACGTAACGAGGACGTTTATAGCCTGTTAAGTTCTCTTTAGCGAAGCTCAAAACTTCTTCAGTCGTTAAGCTTTGATCTTTTTTCACAATAAAGAGTTTTGGCACTTCACCTGATTTTTCATCTGGAACACCAATTGCTGCCACTTCCAATACTTTTGGATGTTTAGCAATAACTTCTTCGATTTCACTTGGGTAAACGTTAAAGCCTGAAACCAAAATCATATCTTTTTTACGATCTACAATTTTTGTATATCCACGGCTATCCATAACGCCGATATCACCCGTACGGAAGAAACCATCTGCTGTCATGACTTTAGCTGTCTCATCAGGACGGTTCCAGTAGCCTTTCATCACTTGAGGTCCACGAATCGAGATTTCGCCTTGCTCACCTAAAGCAACTTCTTTACCGTCATCATCTAAAATAGTTACTTCTGTTAAAGGTAACGGAATACCAATGGTGCCACTAAACTCAGTAGAAGCAGGTGGGTTGGCGGTTGCTACTGGTGAAGTTTCAGACAAACCATAGCCTTCAATAATGGTTGTGCCAGTAATTTTCTTCCAAGCTTCTGCTGTAGAAGGTAAAACTGCCATACCACCGCCCATCGCCATTTTTAAATTGCTATGGTCCAGTTGCTTAAACTCTTCATTATTTACCAATGCATTAAATAATGTATTTACAGCCGGGAAGAAAGATGGCTGATATTTACGTAACTCATTAATCACTGCTGGTAAATCACGAGGGTTCGGAATCAAGATATTTGCCTGACCTTTATACATACCGTACATCGCACAAACCATGAATGCAAAAATATGATAAAGCGGCAATGCACAAACAATACGGTCGCCTTTAGCGCCATCGTTTGCTCCAAATTTACTTTGGAAAATACCATCACACTGTAAAAGGTTTGCTACAAGATTACGATGAGTAAGCTCTGCACCTTTTGAAACACCCGTTGTACCACCAGTATATTGAAGTACAGCAGTATCACTTAAAGTTAAAGTCGGACGCTTATAATTACTCGAGTTTTCTTTATTTAATGCTGAATTAAATTTAACGTGTCCCGGAATATTCCAAGCTGGAATTTGTTTACGTACTTTACGTAATACAAAGTTCACCAAAGTACCTTTGAGTGTACCGAGCATATCTCCTACTGATGCAACTACAACATGCTTCACTGGAGTTTTACCTAAAATGCTTTGGTAAACACTGGCAAAGTTTTCGATAATCACGAGTACTTCCGCGCCTGAGTCATTTAACTGATGCTCAAGCTCACGTGCCGTATAAAGTGGATTGACGTTCACTAAAACCAAGCCCGCACGTAGAACTGCCAATGCCACCACAGGATACTGCAATACATTTGGCATCATTACTGCAACACGAGTGCCTTTTGCTAACCCCAAATTTTGCAAATAGGTCGCGAACTTACGGCTTGCAAGTTCTAACTCGTTAAATGACATCGCTTTATCCATGAAGATAAAGGCATCACGAGAACCAAATTTTTGGAAATTACTCTCAAAAATATCAACAAGTGAGGTATTTTCCGCAGGCAATGCTACTGTTTCTGGAATCCCTGTTTTTTGGTATTCTGCAAACCAAATTTTTTCCATAATGCCATTATCTCCGATTCGTAATCCTTAGTAATAACTGTTATTCAATGCCCCAGCTATTCTTTAGCTTCTTGGTGCCAGAACATATTTAAAACTTATTGGCACATTCATGACACTTTCGAACACGATTATGAGACAGAAATTTTGACAATTTCACCCTGTCAATTTTTGTATGGAGTACAAAATACGTACTCCAAATTGCTGCCCTTTTAATCATTATTCAATACCAACAAGTTCAGTTCATTGCTTGAACATGTTGCCATATATAGCGTATTTATGTTGCCCGACGCTAGCTTTATCTCTGAATCAACAGTTTATTTGCTTTTTGATATCCACGTGGTAAGAGCTGACCTTTTGATGCACGTTTACCCATGTATTTTTGTAGATCATCACCTTTTAATTTTAAATGTTGTTGACCTGCAACCACCTGAATTATTTCATCTAAGTTCAGGGTTGTCATGGATAAAATTTGCTCTTTCGCTTCAAGTTGTATCAACTTATTACCTTTACCCTTATTTAAGTTCGGCAGTTCTGCTAAATCAATAATTAACAGGCGTCCTGCTGAGCTGAGCACGGCTAAATGTGACATGTTTTGGGTAGGAATTAATGGTAAAGCTTTTGATTTCTCAGGTACTGATAAAAAGGTTTTACCCGCTTTGGCATTAGTATCTAATTGTTTGGTTTGAGTTTTAAAACCATAACCTGATGAACTGGCCGCAATAAGTTCAGCTTCTTCATCTTCTAGATAAACCTGAATAAATGACACACCACTTGCAGGTGCCAATTTTGAGCTTAATGGCTCGCCCAAGCCTCTTGCTGATGGCAAGCTACTTATTGGTAAGGCATAACTACGTCCAGTTTCATCAAGGAAATAAATCCGTTGGTTAGTCTTACCCACGACATGACTTAAATATTGATCTCCAGCACGGTAGTTTAATTTTTCTGCATCGACATCCGCACCTTTCGCGGCACGAATCCAACCTGCTTCAGATAAAACGACTGTGACTGTTTCTGCCGGTACTAAGTCTTGTTCTTTAATCTGCACAGCTTCAGATCGCGCTACAATTGGAGAACGACGTTCATCACCAAACTTTTTAGCGTCTTCTTTTAATTCACCGATAATCAGGTTTTTTAAAGATTCAGGATTTTCCAATTGCTCACGAATAATCGCTGCTTTTGCTGCAAGTTCATCCTGCTCTTGACGGATTTCCATCTCTTCAAGTTTTGCTAAATGACGTAACTTCAGTTCTAAAATTGCTTCTGCCTGCACTTCATCAATCTTGAAGTGCTCCATCAACACAGGTTTGGGCTGATCTTCTTCACGAATAATGCGAATAACTGTATCTATATCAAGATAAGCAATTAAAAGACCTTCCAAAATATGGAGGCGTTTTTCAATTCGGTTTAAATGATATTCTAAACGGCGAGTCACCGTTTTTTTACGGATTTCAATCCATTCGAGCAAAATACGGCGAATTGATTTAACCTGAGGGCGACCATCTTCCCCAATCATGTTTAAATTAACACGATAGCTTGATTCTAAATCTGTGGTCGCAAATAAGTGACTCATCACCGCTTCAGCATCAATACGATTAGAACGGAGTACAATCACTAACCGCGTTGGGTTCTCATGATCTGACTCATCACGTATATCCACCACCAATGGTAGCTTCTTGGCCTGCATTTGATCGGCAATTTGAGTAATGACCTTAGAGCCGGATACTTGATAAGGCAATTCAGTAATTACGATTTCATTTTTTTCAACGGCATATACCGCTCGCATGCGGTAACTACCACGACCAGTAGTCTGAATCTTGAGTAACTCTTCAGGCGGAGTAATAATTTCAGCTTTTGTTGGCAAATCTGGCGCTGGAATATATTCGGCCAATTTTTCATCTGAAGTTTGTGGGTTACGAATTAAGGCAATTGTTCCCTTAATCACCTCACGTAAGTTATGCGGCGGAATATCGGTTGCCATCCCGACAGCAATACCTGTTGTGCCGTTGAGTAGAATATTAGGCACACGTGCTGGCAATGTAATAGGTTCTTTTAATGAACCATCAAAGTTATCTTGCCATTCACTTGTACCTTGGCCTAATTCACCAAGCAATAACTCACTATAAGCCGAAAGTTTGGCTTCGGTATAACGCATTGCAGCAAAGGATTTAGGGTCATCAGGTGAACCCCAGTTACCTTGTCCTTCAATTAAAGGATAACGATAACTAAACGGCTGAGCCATTAATACCATCGCCTCATAACATGCCGAGTCGCCATGAGGATGGTATTTACCGAGTACATCACCTACTGTACGAGCTGATTTTTTAGGCTTACCACTATTTTTCAGTCCTAATTCGCTCATGGCAAAGACAATACGGCGCTGTACAGGCTTTAAACCATCACTGATATGCGGCAATGCACGGTCCATGATGACGTACATGGCATAATTCAGGTAAGCCTGTTCAGTAAATTCGGCTACAGAGCGGTTTTCTGTCGCTTGATGCGCAAGGCTGGTCATAGTCAGCTTATCTTCCAAATCAGTCGTTATTTTAAATGAGTCTTATGCTAAGTGGGCTATGTTACAGACACAAGAGGGAGTCTGTCACCTGAGCGTCAAATTATGTCTCATCTCTCTATATTTTTAGTTATTTGCTATAAAGTTAGGCAAAACTAGAGGCCTATCGACTCTAGTCTTTTCCCTTGAGTTTCTTCACCCAATATTAAAATTACAGCTGCGACCAAAAGTAAAACAACAGTAAACATCATAAAGACATGGCTAAATCCATTCTTAGCCACCATCATATGTGTAACGACGATCGGCGCCAGAATCCCGCCTAAACGCCCCATTGCCGATGCCCAGCCCGAACCGAAAGCCCGAATATTGGCTGGATATTGTTCTGGCGTATAGGTATATAAAACTCCCCATGCCCCTAAATTAAAGAATGACATGAGGCAGCCCCAAAACATAATGCTGTTTACGCTGTCGGCTTGTCCAAAGAAATATGCAGACAATGCACAAAAACCAATAAAAGAAGCCAGTGTAATTTTTCTACCCAATCGTTCAACAAACCATGCCGCTGCCAAGTACCCTGGTAGCTGTGCCAAAATCATTAAAAGTACATATTCAAAAGATTTAACAATGTCATAGCCCTGTTTCACCAATAAACTTGGTAACC
Source organism: Acinetobacter calcoaceticus (assembly GCF_900520355.1). Taxonomy (NCBI): domain Bacteria; kingdom Pseudomonadati; phylum Pseudomonadota; class Gammaproteobacteria; order Moraxellales; family Moraxellaceae; genus Acinetobacter; species Acinetobacter calcoaceticus. The sequence goes on from NZ_LS999521.1 coordinate 3,701,393, forward strand.
AAGTGAAAATGCCGTAGTAGGAATACACAATTCCAAACCAGATGAGCCACAGCATTAAACTACGACGGGCAAAAGGACCACTCCAAAGTTGTTTAAAAGAGACCTTTTGTTGTATGGCTACAGGCACAACTTCAATATGATGAACAATTTGAACACCTGCCTGAGCTTCTAATTTTTGAACTAATGCATGCGCTTCTTCAATACGAACATGATTGATCAGGTACGGTATAGATTCAGGGAGTTTTTTCCAAATCACTAAAATATAAATCAATGGAAGGCCACCCATAAGAAATGCAATATGCCAGCCAAATTTAGGAATAATGAAATAAGAAACTAGGGCTGCAACTAACCAGCCTAACCCCCAAAAGCTTTCAAGGAGTACAATAAAACGACCGCGTACATGTGAAGGTATATATTCACTAACCAGTGTTACCGCAACAGGTAACTGTCCGCCAAGTCCAATGCCAACAATAAAACGAAAAATTAATAACCATTTTAAATCTGGAGCAAAAGCACATAAAGCAGTCGCGATGCTATAAATTGCCATGGTAGAGGCAAATATTGTCTTTCGACCAAAACGGTCTGCTAAAGCGCCCGAGCAAACGGCTCCAATAGCCATTCCTACAAAGCCAATGCTCACAATCCAACCACTTTCAGCTGGAGTTAATGCCCAGTCCTTGACTAAAGTTGTCATGATAAAAGCAATTATGCCAGTGTCCATCGCATCAAACATCCAACCTAAACCCACTACCCATAAAAGCGTGTAGTGAAATTTGCCAATTGGAAGATTTTGTATACGTGAAACCAGATCCATAAGAAAACTCTACTGGAAAAAATAAGTGAGCAAGACAATATAGTTAATTGTTATAGCATGCTCACATAGCATTCTGCATAATTAATGTTCATCGGTTGAAGAAGCCGATTCTGCATCATCATCTTTATAAATAAACTTAGGCATTTCTAAGCCGAAATAGATCGCAAGCAAACGCAGGGTAAAACCGAAAATTAAGGTTGAAATAACAGTTAACTCTAAACTGAATCCTAAATCTTGACATACCCAGTAACAGATGACTGCCACAAAAGAAATACTCGCATAAAGTTCGCGACGGAAAACGAATGGAACATCGTTACATAAAATGTCACGTAAAATACCGCCAGAAACTCCAGTTAACACCCCTGCGACTGCCGATACGACAAAACCATGTCCCATTTGTAAGGCAATCTGACAACCAATAATGGTAAATCCAATTAGGCCTAAGGCATCGAGTACCAAAAAGATGTTATGTAAATGACGCATCCATTTGGCAATAATGATTGTGACAAATGCAGCACAACAAGTCAGGACCAAATATTCAGGATGTTTTACCCAAGTTAAAGGATAGTGTCCGAGTAGTACATCACGTACAGAACCACCTCCTAAAGCAGTCACACAGGCAATCAGTACGACACCGAACCAGTCCATACTCCGTCGCCCCGCAGACAATGCACCTGTCATGGCTTCGGCAGTAATCGCAATAATATAAATAACGGTGAGTAACATTGCCCTTTCCCTCAGGCCAAACAGTGGGCGTATTTTAAGGTAAAGTTATATGAATTGTGCACAGCATTGCTTAAATTTTTTTCCAGAGCCACATATACAAGCTTGTTTCATCGTGACATGCATATCTACTGTGGGATCAAGAAAAAACCATTGTTGTTGGTGAAATACAAAATGTGAAATTTCATGGTGAACCTGAGCTTTTTGTCCATCATGATAATGTGCCTTGAATTCAACCTGTGCATGGGTTTTATCTAGCTTTTCTTTGGCGTTTACGACCTCTAAACCCAACCATTGATTTTGTTTACTCCAGTCTGCAATGGCATCTTTATCAAGCGCAGTTTGCTGACCTAAAGCGGTCGTTTTAACAATATAATCAATTTGCTGTAATGTAAAAGCACTATAACGCGAACGCATAAGCTGCTCTGCTGTTAGGGCCTTTGCTGTGCCTAAATGTAAAGGCTCACAACATTCTGTATAGCTGCCTTTTCCACATGGACAAGTGTGTTGAGTCATTCTGTGTTTCTCAAATAAAAAAATAGCTCAAAGTTGAGCTATTTTATGATGTTTCTAGACTTAAAATGTTATTTAATCTTTTGATTCATCTTGTTCGGTAGAAACAATATGAACTTTTTCGATTTTATGACCTTCCATCGTCACCACTTCAAAGCGATAACCATCGGCTTCAACAGTTTCACCATTTTCAGGCAAGCGACCTAAATGGAATAACAAATAGCCCGATAAAGTAGAATACTGTTCACTTTCATCAACTAAATCACGGCCTAATAACAAAGATACATGGCGGATGTCGGTTGAACCTTCAAGTATTAATGAACCATCTTCCAAGCTCTCAGCGGCTGCATCTAGCTCATCTTCATCAGGGAATTCACCCGCAATTGCTTCTAAGATATCGATTGGCGTTGCAATACCTTCAATTGAACCGTATTCATTTAATACGATTGCCATTTGTAAAGGCGCTTGACGTAATTGCTCCATCACCATAAGTACTTGAGCATTTTCATGCACAATGACAGGTTCACGTAAATGCTTTTGAAAATCGACCACACCTGTTTCAATAAAGCCATTTAGAACTTTATGAGTGAGTGCAATGCCCTCAATATTATCAAGTTCACCACGTGCAACAATCAAACGAGAGTGTGTCATTGACATTAAACGTTCTTTTAAAACTTCTGGCTCGTCGTCTAAATCAATCCATTCAAGTTCAGGTCGTGGAGTCATAACAGACTTTACAGGACGTTCTGATAAACTAAGAACACCTTGCACAAGCACACTGTGATAAGCGCCATTGTCTTCATCAAACACTTCATCTGCAAAAGCTTGTGTAGCTAATACATCTTCTTTATCAGAAGATTGTGTATCTGAGCTAGAACCACTGCTTTTACTTCCTAGCATACGTAAAACCGCAGAGGCAGTGCGATAACGCAAGTCTGTGGTTGTCACCAGCTTTTCCTGATTGCGGCGCATGCTCTGATTGATTATTTCTACCAAAATCGAGAAACCAATTGCAGCATATAAGTAGCCCTTCGGAATATGGAAACCAAAACCTTCCACGACCAAAGAGAAACCAATCATCATTAAAAAGCCAAGGCAGAGAATAACCACGGTTGGATGCTTATTGACAAAGTCCATAAGTGGTCTTGATGCCCACAACATGATTCCGACAGCAACAATCATTGCCAGCATCATGACACTCTTGTCTTTGACCATCCCCACTGCGGTAATCACACTGTCTAATGAAAACACAGCATCAAGCACGACAATCTGGACAATGACCATCCAGAATGCTGCATGCACTGGATTGTCTTCTTTTTGCAGTTGTTTGCCTTCCATGCGCTCATGTAATTCCATGGTGCCTTTAAAGAGCAAGAACACACCACCGAACAACAAGATCAAATCACGACCAGAAAATGGATGATCAAAAATATGGAAGAGTGGTTGGGTAAGTGTCACAACCCAAGCAATAGCGGCTAAAAGTACTAAACGCATTCCCAAAGCGAGTACCAAACCAATTACTCGCGCTTTAGCTCGCTGTTCTGGCGGCAACTTTTCGGCCAAAATAGCAATGAAAACGAGGTTATCGATGCCCAATACAATTTCAAGAACGATTAAGGTAGCTAAACCCACCCAAGCAGAGGGATCAGACATCCATTCAAAGATCATCGATCCTGCTCCTGTGCTGACTGGATTTTATCTTTATTTGGCAACACAGCAGGCATACCCATACAAAGGAGGGAAAATGTTTTTTTAGGACAAAAAATTAAAACGGAGCGACTACAACCACTACCCATATTTGTTCATATGTTGTTAAACGAATTTTTAGTATAGGCAAGATTTAATAGAAATTCATCATTTTTATTTGTTCATGACAGGCATTCACCAAACCCATACAAAACATGAATCTTTCTTATAAATCTGCTTATAAAGTTGTCATATCTTTGGCTTAGTGTAGACAAGAAATATGAACGTGATAAGGTGAAAATAAAGCAATGAATAGCGTATTAACAATGTCAGTAAATGATTCACCAATAACAGCTGTAAAAACAAAACAACCTCTTATTGCATTATATTGTGGTTCACGTGCAGGAAATAATCCAATCTACCGAGAAAAAGCAATTGAACTTGCTCATGGAATTGCGGATCAAGGTTTTGGTTTAGTCTACGGCGGTGCAAGCATTGGCTTAATGGGACAAGTAGCCGACAGCGTACTCGAAAATGGCGGTGAAGCTGTGGGAGTGATTCCTGACTTTATGCTTAACTATGAAGAAGCACACTCAAGATTAACCGAATTACATGTGGTAGAAACCATGCACGAACGCAAAGCCATGATGGCCGAGCGAGCAAGTGCATTTATTGCATTACCTGGCGGTTTGGGTACATTCGAAGAAATATTGGAAATAGCCACTTGGGGTCAACTCAACCAACACCAAAAACCCATGATTTTATATAACGTCAATGGCTTTTATAATGCATTAATTGCTCAGTTAGATCATGCCGTTCAAGAGGGCTTTCTCCCGCTTCAACACCGCGCTAAATTGATTATCTGCGAAGACGTTGATCAAATTTATAACGTGATTAAAAACTTAAAAATGCCAAAAAGATTTGTTGTCTAGTTTCCCCCTTCTCTCCTTTAAAAAAGCGGTTCTGCCGCTTTTTTTGTTTAACTATTTTCACCGCCATCTTCAGAAGAATTTAGCTTGGTAACTTTGATAAATAAAAGAACTTAGATTTAGTAAAGAGGTATTCAACATTGACTTACTTTTTTTACTTTCAATTTGTTTTACACTAGACCAAAACGTTAACTTTCAAATGTTATGAATGCCACGCCGACTCACCAAGCCTTGCAACCTGAATACCGCCTACTCGTTCTTTTGGTTTCCATTGGCTTTTTTATGCAGGCTTTGGATACAACAATTGTAAATACCGCTATTCCTGCAATGGCTCATCATCTAAATGAAGATCCTTTACGCATGCACAGTGTAGTGGTGGCCTATGTCTTATCAGTAGCTGCCTGCATTCCTTTAAGTGGCTGGTTAGCAGACCGCTTTGGTGTTAGAAATATTTTCTTATCGGCAATTGTTATTTTTACTCTGGCTTCTTTAGGATGTGGTCTTTCTCAAAGTCTCAATGAGCTGTTATTTTTCCGGGTCATCCAAGGTGTGGGTGGAGCATTATTACTCCCTGTTGGTCGACTATCACTTCTAAAAATCATTCCTCGAACTCAGTTCTTAGCTGCAATGAGCTTAATGAGTCTTGCAGGTTTACTCGGACCTTTGGCTGGTCCAACTTTAGGCGGCTGGTTAGTTGAAGTTGCAACTTGGCACTGGATTTTTCTCATTAATATTCCTATGGGTATCTTAGGCATATTAATGACATTAAAAGTCATGCCAAATGTGAAAGAGCCTATGGTCAAAACATTTGATTTGGTCGGTTTCATATTGTTAGTTGTAGCAATGATTGGATGGTCTTTGGGCATAGAACATCTTGCTTCACCAGAATATTCAAAATGGTTCAGCATCTCTCTATTAGTCGTTGGAATAATCGCAACACTTTGGTATGCCTATCACTCTCATACACATCAAAACGCATTATTCCGCAGTCGGCTCTTTAGAAACAAAATTTATGCGATTGGTATTTTAGGTAATTTCTTTGCCCGCTTTGGTGGTAATGCCTTACCTTTTGTTTTACCACTCATGCTACAGGTCGCTTTTGGTTTTGAACCCTTTATTGCGGGTTTAATGATGATTCCTCTGGTCTTGGGTTCATTATTTTCAAAGCCAATCGTTAGACCTATTATTCAGAAAATTGGCTATCGACGTTTTTTACTCATCAATACAACGCTGGTCGGGCTATGTATTGCCTCTTTTGCCATCATGACAGTCGACACCCCAACTTGGTTTAGAGCCTTACACTTTTTCTTATTTGGCACATTAAATTCATTACAATTTGTTGGAATGAATACTTTGACCTTAAAAGATTTGCCTCAACAAGATGCGAGTAGCGGCAATAGTTTTTTATCGATGATCATGATGCTATCAATGAGTATTGGCGTGGCGCTGGCAGGTACGCTCATTAATATATTTACCAGTTATTATGGTGCCGATCACGTGACAACAGCATTTCATCTCACTTTAATTTGCCTCGGTTGCATCAATGTAATTGCTGCACTTATCTTCTGGCAAATTCCAAAAAATACTCCCGTATAAGCCGTTGCATTTTTAGCGTGGTTTCTCTCTCTTGAATCACGCTATGATATCGGCTTCACATCTTTAATGAGTTTTGCATGACCAAACTGGCTAAAACCTTTTTCACAGCACAGCACAATACCTTAATCGGAATTGGCTTGGCATGTGTTATGGGAGTATTGGCTTATTTTGGTCTGTTCTATCAGCAAAAAGCGGTTGCACAAGATTATCCAGTTCAAGGATTCGATGTTTCTCACCATCAAGGTAATATTGACTGGAAAAAAATATCACCCGAAAAATTCCAATTCGTTTATTTAAAATCGACTGAAGGCGGTGATTACAAAGATTCAAAATTTCAAGAAAACTGGCTCAAAGCGCGTGAACATGGCTTTCATGTAGGGGCTTATCACTTTTACCGCCTCTGTCGTGATGGTAAAACGCAAGCAGATAACTTTATTGCGACAGTGCCTAAAAAATCAGATGCGCTTCCACCAGTTATTGATCTGGAATACGACAGTAACTGTATTAATTCATACACCAAAGAACAATTAATTAAAGAAATTGGCATCATGCATGACCGCTTAAAACAGCATTATGGCAAACAGCCCATCTTTTATATTTCTAAGACTTTTTATCACATTGTGTTAATGGGTAATTTCCCAAATACACCCCTTTGGGTAAGAGATTACGAGGGAAAACCTGAACTTAAAGACAAAAGAAAGTGGCTCTTTTGGCAGCATAGTAATCAAGGTAAAATTGAAGGGGTGATAAAGCCTGTAGACTTAAATGTCTATGAGGGTTCAGTCAAAGAATGGCACCAATTTTTACAGCAGCAAGGCATCGTGAAAGCACAATAATATGCGCAAAATCATTCATATCGATATGGATGCTTTTTATGCATCAGTCGAGTTACGGGAACACCCTGAATTAAGGCATTTGCCCGTTGTCATTTCATCTCATCATCCGCGAGCTGTAATTGCTGCTGCATCTTATCCTGCCCGCGAATTTGGTTTACGTTCAGCCATGTCGATGAGTCAGGCAAGAAAACTATGCCCTCAAGTCGTTATTATTGAGCCAAATTTTGAAAAATATCGTACAGTTTCAGCTCAAATTCATTCTATCTTTCAGCAATATACACTTCTTATAGAACCATTATCTTTAGATGAAGCCTATTTAGATGTCACTGAAAACTTAAAACAAATTGCAAGTGCAACCGAAGTCGCCATGCATATTCGGGAAGATATTTTTCGGTTAACGGGGCTTACTGCGTCGGCAGGTGTGGCCCCTAATAAATTTTTGGCAAAAATTGCTTCGGACTGGAACAAACCGAATGGTTTATGTGTAATAAAACCCTCACAGGTCGCCAATTTCATTCAGGACCTTCCACTTAAAAAAATTCCTGGAGTCGGCAAAGTCACTCAGGAAAAATTACAACAGCTTCAATTACATACGCTGGGTGACTTACAGAAAATTGAAGAATCTATTCTAGTTCACCATTTCGGTAAATATGGTCAACAGCTCTACCTCTATGCACAAGGAATTGACCATCGACCTGTTCAAGCTGAAAGAGCACGCCAACAAATTTCGAAAGAGACAACTTTCGATAGTGATTTTACTTTGGTTCAATGTCAGCCCTATTGGCAGGGATTAGCAGAAAAAGTCTGGCAAAGCCTCGAGAAAAAACAGCTCAAGGCGCGTGGTGTGAATATCAAGCTTAAACTCAAAAATTTTCAAACATTACAACATAGTAAAAGCTTTAAAAGACCTATTCAGTCGTTGCAAGACTTAATCCAAGTTTTATTTTTATTATTAAATGAAATGCAGATTCCTGAACATTTTCAGTTTCGCTTAATTGGTATAGGGGTTTATCAATTACAAACACAAGCAGATGACTTTCAACTTAACCTTTGGTGATTGGCTAATTTTCACTCAACAAGAGTGGATTTTGAACAAAAACTATTCCCTTTTGTTCCAAGTTTAGAGTAACCTAATCAGCGCATATTCATTACCCATGTATTTGCAACATGCCAAAAGCAACCTTTACTTTCGGCATATCGTCCTGTGATTGGCGTGACGACCAAATCCGAATATTACAGGGCCCTTCCGATACATGGCTTAGATATCCCTTCATCACAATAATCTACTGAAATTCCTTTCTTCTTGCTTGCACCGACCCAGCAACTCTTCATAAAATCAAAACTATTAAATAAAGCCACTCTAGAGCATTTTTATGACGGTAAAGCGTTTACACGTTACTTCACGCTACTGCGAAGTTGCAATTTCAGGTAATTTGGTACACTTAGCTGGACAACTCGCAGATGATACAAGCGTAGATGTTACAGGACAAACTCAACAAACTTTAGATAATATTGACCGTCTATTGGCAGAGGCTGGAACCGATAAGACCCATATTCTTTCTGTCATGATTTTTCTAAAAGATATCGAAAAAGACTATGCAGCAATGAATGCCGTTTGGGATACATGGATTAGCGAAGGACATCCACCAGCACGGACGTGTGTAGAGTCCAAACTTTATGCACCGGATGTACTTGTAGAAATGACAGTGGTGGCTGTACTTCCATAATTTTTATAAATATAAATCGACGTTAAATTGAGCAATATCTCTAGTTATATTGCTCAATTTTTTAGTTTTTTTAAAATTTTTAATGTCCGCGTGTTATTGAGATCTGCTTTAATGAGTTCTCCTAACAATTGTTATAGTCTCTAATTTTTAAGACTTCACAAAAACATTTGACATTCGTTCTAGCTGAGGCGTTGCATGTAAAGTTGCCATCTCTGCTTCTGGAGTCAATAAATCTCTTCTCAGATCATCATAATCAGGCACCTCACTGTAATGCAGCACGCGATAACCAGCCAATTGTAATAGACGACGTTCATATTGTTGATGTGCTCGGCGCAAACCACTTTCTCCAAGAACAACAACTACAACAACCTGATAATTTTGATCAAGTACAACAAAATCAGCCGCCATATTTTGATATTTTCGACGCGTGTGCGCATATTTTGTGGTTAATAGCGCATCAAAGGATACATGTGCCAGCACGGTAAATTTAGGCAAAACTGTTTGTAGTCTGTTTAATGTCATTTGCTCATGACTGGTTAATACTGCACGGCGCTTCAAGGCACTATCATGTTGATGCCTTCGCGAAAGACTTTTCACTGCCATCACAACAGCTAAAAATAATAATAAAATCGTAATTAGATAATACATGGGCCTAATCCTTTAAGTTTTTTATAATGATTTTGCTAGATCACACTTTGTTTTAATTGATAACGACACAGCCGTTTTTTAAAAGCTTCACTTAGTAATTTCACTTGTAGTTATCAAGCTTGGCTTAAATTTAGCCACCCTCACATTATTTATAATCATAGAGTCAACAACAATCAAGTGCAGCTCGTCAGATTTGTGGAAATTATCATTTTTCGTTACTCTTTTTGTACTTTAAAACCTCAAAAATCTCACTATACGATTTAAATATATACTCTGAAAACAAAACAGGCTCCGTTTAAGAGCCTGTTTTATCATTAACCGCGTGCTTTAGTTCTTGGTTTACTTTTCCCACCAAACGGTCTTTTCTCGCCTGTTTCACGAGGAGGCAAACCCGTATGCTGGGTTAGAACCTGTCCTTTTTGTGGACGTTTTTGCCCTGCTGCCGAGTGAGATTGCCCCTGACCACGTTTTGCTGAATCTCCCGCTACAGACGAGTTCTTCTTACGCGCAGACTTATATTCACCTTCGGCAGTCCCTTGTGGCTGATAAGTCGGAATCAAATGCTGCTTTGAATTACCAATCAAATCTACACGGCCCATTTCTTTTAAGGCTTCACGAAGTAATGGCCAGTTGTTTGGATCATGATAGCGTAAGAATGCTTTGTGCAAACGACGACGCTTCTCACCTTTTACAATATCAACCTTTTCAGTATAGCGAGCTACTTTAGCAAGTGGGTTTTTACCCGAATAGTACATGGTCGTTGCGGTTGCCATCGGTGATGGATAGAACGTCTGTACCTGATCGGCACGGAAACCATTCTTCTTAAGCCAGATTGCAAGATGCATCATGTCATAGTCTGAAGTGCCTGGATGTGCGGCAATAAAGTAAGGAATTAAGTATTGCTCTTTTCCTGCTTCTTTACTAAAGCGATCAAACATTTGCTTGAAGCGATCATATGTTCCAATACCTGGCTTCATCATCTTAGACAACGGGCCATTTTCGGTATGCTCTGGTGCAATTTTTAAATAACCACCAACATGATGTTGTACCAGTTCTTTCACATATTCAGGGTTCAATACCGCAAGGTCATAACGTAAACCTGAACCAATCAGAATCTTCTTCACACCTTTAATTGCACGAGCTTTACGATAAAGCTGTACTAAAGGCGCATGATCGGTATGCAAGTTTTGACAAACACCCGGATATACACACGAAGGTTTACGACAGTTTTTCTCAATTTCAGGATCTTTACAGTGCAAACGGTACATATTTGCCGTTGGACCACCCAAGTCTGAAATAATGCCTGTAAAGTTTGGTGCTGTGTCACGGATTTTCTCAATTTCACGTAAAATCGAGTCTTCCGAACGGTTTTGAATAATACGGCCTTCATGTTCCGTAATCGAACAGAAAGTACAACCACCAAAACAGCCACGCATAATATTGACCGAGAATTTGATCATATCAAACGCAGGGAAACGTGCATTGCCATATGTCGGGTGAGGCAAACGTGCATAAGGTAAATCAAACACATAATCCATTTCCTCAGTGGTTAGAGGAATTGGAGGTGGATTAATCCATACATCACGCTCACCATGGCGTTGAACCAATGCACGAGCATTACCCGGATTGGTTTCAAGATGCAAAATACGGTTTGCATGTGCATAAAGCACGTGATCATTTGACACTTCTTCAAAAGAAGGTAAACGAATGACCGCCAACTCGCGTGGAGGCAATTTATGTTTAATAGCTTTTGACGGTGCGGGCTTTAATTGAACGATTTGAGTATCGTCGTCTAGTTTGTCGCCTTCACGAATAATCGGATTTGCAACGATTTCTTTTTGGAAGTCTTGATATTGAGCTAAAGAGTTGCCTTTTTCTTTTTCAACCTCACAGCCATCAATATCTTCTGTCATAACATAAGGGTTAATAATTGGATCAACACGTCCAATCGTATCTACATCATTACTTGCAACTTCAACAAACTTTGCTTTTGATGCTTTGTTATGTTTATTAATAATAAAAGCTGTACCACGAACATCAGTAATTTCGTGGATTTTTTCACCTTTAGCCAAACGGTGCATAACATCAATAATGGCACGTTCACCATTACCATACATAAGCAAATCGGCTTTAGAATCCATCAAAATTGAACGACGAACTTTATCTGACCAATAATCGTAGTGCGCAATACGACGTAAACTGCCTTCAATCCCACCTAATAACACAGGTACATCTGGGAATGCTTCACGACAACGTTGGCAATATACCGTTGCTGCACGGTCAGGGCGTTTGTTCGGCTCATTATTAGGAGAATAAGCATCATCCGAACGGATTTTACGATCTGCCGTATAACGGTTGATCATCGAATCCATATTACCTGCTGTCACACCCCAAGCAATGGTTGGCTTACCTAAAACTCGGAAGCTTTCAGCATTGGTCCAGTCTGGCTGTGCAATAATTCCGACACGGAAACCTTGAGCTTCAAGAACACGACCAATAACGCCTGACACAAACGAAGGATGGTCAATATAAGCATCGCCACATACTAAAATAAAGTCACATGCATCCCAGCCGAGTTGGTCCATTTCTTCTCGTGACATCGGCAAAAATGGTGCTGGTTCAAAACACGACGCCCAATATTTGTCGTAATCAAACAGCGCTTTTGGCGCAGTTTGCATAGTATAAGCGGTAGACATGGCTTGCGAATCTCGGCTAGCAAATGGAGGAGAGGCATCTAAAGATGAAAGCCGATCATTTTAACATGAATTTCATTCATTTTCCCTGTTTATAAAACATGCGAAAACAACCATATAGAAATTAATTTGATTAAAGTTTATTCAATATTTTATTCTTATAATAAATGCGGCGGAATAAAATCCACCGCAGTTTTAACCCATTTATTTATATAACTTAGAATAAAGCTTTTGGTAAGCGGATTTGAATAATTTCGTTATCGTCGGCCAGCTTAGCATTACGCCCAGTAGATCCAGGGAAGTTATTATCATTTAGAACCGTCAGCGTTGTACCATTTTCAATAATGACATCTTCAATGGTTTCAAATGGGAAGGCGAAAACTTGTTGTGTGCCAATATCCCCTGCTCTTGCTGTGCCATAAAGTAAATTTGGATTGGCAATTTTAATTAAATCAACTAAATCTTCACGACTGACGGGTTGACCTGTCTCATTCAGTTTAATACGGATTAATTTTTTATATCCGCCTAAATTATTCTGAGTTGCATCACGCTCAATAATGATGCCTTCATTATTATTAAAGAGTTGGAAGTCACCAATATTGGTTGCCTTACTGTCCAATTGGAACCAATAATATTTTCCGGTATAAGCTTTTTTCTTCACATCAAATTGAGAAATCAGCAATTGTCGTTCCGTTTCTTGAATTGATTTAAGCGGTTTCTCTACAAGAGGATAGAGATACTGGCCATCTGGAGAAATTGCCATGCCTTCAAAACCGCCACTTTGCTGAACTAAAGGTTCTACAAAATTAATTTGCGCTTTATTAAACTGATTTTGAGGAGAGCGAAGTTCTTGATCCGGATTTAATGGATTTGGCAGAGCAATCGGAGCATCTAGCAACACACCATCTGCTGAAAAATGAAGTAAATAAGGGCCAAACTCATCCCCAATCCAATAAGTTCCATCATTAGTACGTTGCATTGACTCTGGGTCAAAATCAGCGCCCGTTAATAAACGCTCAGCTGTATGACCATTAACAATATTAAATGGAATTAACTTGTTTGGATCACGCAGTTGGATAAAGCTTTGCACAGTCACTTGACCCGTGCCTTTAGCTTTAGTTTTGAAATCAGGCTTTAATTTATAGATACGAAGTAAAAAGTCTGATGAATTATCTTGAGTCCCAAACCCGTTATCAGCCATTGCCATATAACTGCCATCTTCATTTTTTAATGCCGCAGAAAAACCCTGCACAGGTTGGCCTTTAAATGGAGGATAAATTCCATTTGCACCTTTCACATATGCTCCAGAATCTGGTCCAACAGCATAGGTTTCTACAGGTAACTTGGCAAAAGAAATTAAGGTCGGTTCGGTAACGTTTTCAATGGGTGAGGTTTGTTCTTGATCGTTATCATCGTTACATGCCGTCAATCCTAAACTGGCACAGCATAATAATGCGACTAAAGTTTTTTTGCTCATGGTTTTATACAGTCGGTAAAAAATTAAGCAAATTTAATCAAGCTTACATGAAGTTTTGGTTTCAAAAAGATGAAACCTTTATGGCGAAAATATGACAAGCCTAGCTGTTCAATACAAAATTAAACTTCTTATTAAAAACTAGTTAAAGTTTGGTTGGCGGATATTCTCCAGCAATTGCTGCTTTCAAAAAGTTCTGAAAAGTAGGACATTCCATATGATTTTCAGCAGGACACACAGCAGCATGTTGTAATCCCTGACTAATAAAATGTAATCGCTTTGCCATTTGCTCTAATTGTTCAGCTTTATCTTTTAATTTTTGCCGATCAAGATCTGGTTTACCATCTTGTCCAAACATTGTGGCGATTTCATTTAAGGAAAAACCCGCAGCACGACCTAAAGAAATTAATGCAAGTTGATCAAGCACTTGTTTACCATATTGTCGACGCAAACCTTGCCGCCCTATCGACTTAATTAATCCCTTCTCTTCATAAAAACGTAGCGTTGCAGTTGTAACTTTTGCCTTCTTAGCAACTTCACCAATATCCATAATACCCTCTTGACTTCAAGTTGACTTGAACTTGCACAATAAATTTATCACGTTTTATACGTATAAAAGCAAGGTGCAAAAATGAATACTCTTACTTTACTTTTTCAAACTTTATGCCTTGGTATTGGCGCAACAATAGTTATGGATATCTGGCTGTTAATACTAAAGATATTTAAGGTTCCCACCTTAAACTTTGCCTTTCTCGGACGCTGGGTTGGTTGGATATTTCAAGGAAAACTAGTCCATCAATCTATTGCCCAAAGCCCTCAAATTAAGGGGGAATATTTATTAGGCTGGATTACTCACTATAGTATCGGGCTGATCTTTGCATTCAGCTTTCTTTTCATTGTAGGCTCCGATTGGCTCATTCACCCTCAGTTTTACTCAGCGCTACTATTTGGTGTAGTCACAGTTCTCATTCCCTTTTTTATTATGCAACCTGCGATGGGTAGTGGGATTGCTTCTTCAAAAACCCCTCATCCATTTTTGAATTGTCTAAAAAGTTTGCTTAACCATAGTGTTTTTGGCTGTGGTTTGTATCTCACTGCAAAAATTTTTCAAATTTAAGATAAAGGAAAATCTCATGAAAACCATTGCTATTATTTACCATAGCCGCCAAGGTCATACACAATTTATTGCCCAGCAGATTCAAACGGGCGTATTAAGCCAAAAAAATATTAAAGCCGATCTACTGAGTGCTGGACATCTCATTGAAAACCCTGAAATACTTATCCACTATGATGGCTTAATTTGGGGATCTCCTACTTACTTAGGCGGAGTGTCCTCAAAACTAAAACAACTCATGGATGCAACAGGTCCATTGTGGAAAAAACAGAGCTTTAAAGGAAAACTAGCTGCTGGGTTTACCGTCTCCTCTCTCCCCGCAGGCGATAAGCAATCGACCTTAATTTCACTTTTTACCTTTTGTATGCAACACGGCATGTTATGGGTCGGTAATCCAATTCTGCCCGAGCAACATCAAGGTGTACCTTATGCTCAAGCAGCTAACCGACTCGGTTCATGGTCAGGCTTAATGGCTCAGGCTGAACATTCAAGTAATGCCGATGGATTTGATGAAGGTGACATCAAAACTGCTCGATTATTTGGAAGTAATTTTGCAATGACCTTGAATGCCTATCTGGGAGTTTAAAACTATGACAGCACAAAGGTTTTTATTTCCGCTCATTTTATCTGCAATGATATCATTTATAATTTCAGGAATTACGACTTTCAAAGCACTAGGTCTAGTTCAAAATTTCTTTTCATTATGGATATCTGCTTGGGGTATTGCGTGGATATTTGCTTTCCCAAGCGTATTAATTTGTGCCCCCTTAGCCCAAAAATTGGTGAATCTTGTTCTTCCCAAAAACTAAAGAATTTATAAAATATATGTAGGCTAAAACGTACATAATTTGTGGTCATTAGCGAATATACGACTTTAAAATTTTCTCATAACATATGAATCATAGAGAGACAGGAAGTCTCATTAAAGAAGAATAAGAACGCAGGAAGCGGTAGTTGACAGGAGTTAGCTATATAAGCTGAATACGAAGGAGCCTCGACAGGAAGTCGGGGCTTTTTCATTTTGTTGGCTATACAAAATTCTTACTGTCCAATTGGGCTTAGCAACAGAAATTATATTGATCCATGAGTGACTGCTGACTACCATCATCTCATTTGAAACTTGATTATTGGTTTTATATTTTGTTTACCTCATCTTTAGCTCACAACTGTTATAAGCCAACACAACTACGTTTTTTAAGCCTTAAATTTCTTGTAATTGCTTTAACCGCAATCATGACAGGATGTACAAGTTTAGGCCCTAATAGTGGTTCATTTTCATGGCGTTCTAATAAGCTCTCAACAGGACTACAAAAAGCTTATTCTGTTCCACAAAGCACAGCGAATCGGTTATCTCCAATTATTATTCAAAGTGCTGATCAATATAATGTACCCCCTCTTTTACTTGCCGCGGTTATAAGACAAGAGTCTAGTTACAATACTAACGCCCTCTCACCTACGGGTGCAGTAGGTTTAACTCAAATTATTCCAAGCTATTGGCAACGAACGTGTGCGGGTAATTTGTATGATGAATCTATAAATATTCAATGTGGTGCATATATTTTAAATCATTACTATCAGACAGCCGATAGCTGGTTTAAAGCCACTGCTTATTATAATGTGGGCCCAACTGGATATGAGCGGAGCTTCTGGACACGGCACAAAGCTAAGAAATATGCTCGGTCTGTAAAACGTCATCAAAAAGCTTTAAAAAACGCTCTATAAATAAGATCAAATAAAAAAGCCCAACTGCTGATGGGCTTTCTATAGAAGTAATTTTATTGTTCAAATAAACCTTCAAATAGAACAGAAGATAAATAACGCTCTCCACTGTCTGGAAGAATAACAACAATAGTTTTTCCAGCATTCTCAGGACGTTCTGCAATTTTAGCCGCTGCCGCTAATGCAGCTCCACTCGATATTCCTACTAAAATACCTTCTTGAATTGCACAATTTCTGGCCCATTGAATTGCTTCTTCACTAGTTATAGGTAAGACTTCATCAACAAGATCTAAATCAAGATTTTTTGGAATAAAGTTCGCACCAATTCCCTGAATTTTATGCGGTGCAGGTGTAATATTCTCACCATTTCTTGTTTGAGTAATAATTGGTGACTCGGCAGGTTCCACTGCTACAGAGTACAAAGGTTTATTTTGGACTTGTTCGAAATAACGAGAAATACCTGTAATCGTACCGCCAGTCCCTACACCAGCAACCAAAATATCAACTTGCCCACCTGTTGCTTGCCAAATTTCAGGACCAGTTGTATCTACATGAATTTGTGGATTTGCTGGATTTTCAAATTGTTGAGGTAAGAAATAAAGACCTGGCTGTTCTGTCGCTAATTTCACAGCTTCATCAACTGCCCCTTTCATTCCCTTCGCCGGTTCAGTTAAAACCAAATTGGCACCGAGCGCTTTTAATACTTTTCTACGCTCAATACTCATACTTGCTGGCATAGTTAAAGTAATTGGGTAGCCTTTGGCCGCTGCAACAAAAGCCAGTGCAATTCCTGTATTACCACTAGTTGGTTCAACAATATGCATGCCTTCTTTTAACACGCCACGCTTTTCTGCATCTGCAATAAGTGCCGCTCCAATACGACATTTCACAGAAAATGCAGGATTACGGCTTTCTACCTTTGCTAATACGGTTGCATCAGTTTTAATGAGGCGATTAATACGTACTAATGGTGTATTCCCAATCGCTTCTGCATTATTAGAATAAACTGCGATCCCTAAATTATTGGGTGTTGGAAATTGCTGGTCGGTAGACATGTTATATCCTTATTAGATTTGGAATGATTCTGAATCATTATATGCTTCTATAATAAACAGGAAAGTAGAAAAGCCAAGTAATGCCTAACTTCTCAAATTAACAGCTTGTCTTGTCAAAAATTTATTTAAAAAAAATCAAATTATTAGATTAGATGAATTTATTTACCTATCTAGCTACTACATTAGAAATAATAGGAACTCTGGCTAATATTTCACCTTATTAAGACTAGGCGAATCTTCTGATCAGACATGAAACCTAGTGTTTTTCAAGATTTTATGTAATTAAAACTACCAAAGTTCACCTTCTCTCCAATCGGCACAAATAGTATTTTCTTCTGAATGTTGTGATAGTCTCTCTTTCAGATTAGCACTCAACGGAAATAGCATGATTTGATTGTCATCTGTTAGATAAGTAGAAGCACCTTGTTTGATGTATAAATTCCCCCGCCACGGAATCCAATCTAATTTTTTATAGAATGCCCCATCTTCGGGTTGTAATGCCGCGAGTTCATAATCTAAAGTAGTTAAAATATCGGTTAAATATCTTAATAATTGTGAGGCAAGCCCTTTACCCTGCGTATGGTAATCAGTAGTCACATACTCTACATAAGCAGTTTTTACAATGAAGTTACCATTTATAGTGAAAACTCTATCTGCCCATAAAGCATGTGACACAATATTATCATCTAATATGCCTACAATATGAACAGCAGTTTGCATGAAGGTATATTGACTCCAAGGATCTTCATCAAAAGCTGTAAAACATAGCTCAGCAATCTGTTGTCGCTGTTGAGTATTTAGGTCTTGCACCGCGATAATTTTGAACTGCATAGGTAGAAGCTCAATTTTAATTGCTCATATCATAAGCAAAGATCGAAATAATATGCAGTATTTTTAATGAAAACCACTCTAATGGTTATTTCCAAGCATAAAAAAACACCCCCAACATCAGTTGAGGGTGTTTAGAATAATGAGCTGGCGATGACTTACTCTCACATGGGAAACCCCACACTACCATCAGCGCTAAGAGGTTTCACTTCTGAGTTCGGGAAGGGATCAGGTGGTTCACTCTTGCTATGGTCGCCAGCACAACTGGTATGGATACTTGCATTGGTCTTATTGGTTGCCGATGCGTTTTCCAAATCTTTACAGATGGGCTGATTGAGTCTTACTTTAATTTTGTTCATTTTAGCTAAACATATAACTAAATCAAGTTGCTTTGCATATTAATGAATCGATTGATGCCATATATACAACTGCTTGGGTGTTGTATAGTCAAGCCTCACGAGCAATTAGTATTGGTCAGCTTCACATATCACTATGCTTCCACATCCAACCTATCAACGTCCTAGTCTCGAACGGCTCTTTAGAGGACATAAAGTCCTAGGGAAATCTTATCTTGAGGTAGGCTTCCCGCTTAGATGCTTTCAGCGGTTATCCCTTCCGAACATAGCTACCCGGCGATGCGACTGGCGTCACAACCGGTACACCAGAGGTTCGTCCACTCTGGTCCTCTCGTACTAGGAGCAGATCCTCTCAAATTTCCAGCGCCCACGGTAGATAGGGACCGAACTGTCTCACGACGTTCTAAACCCAGCTCGCGTACCTCTTTAAATGGCGAACAGCCATACCCTTGGGACCTGCTTCAGCCCCAGGATGAGATGAGCCGACATCGAGGTGCCAAACACCGCCGTCGATATGAACTCTTGGGCGGTATCAGCCTGTTATCCCCAGAGTACCTTTTATCCGTTGAGCGATGGCCCTTCCATACAGAACCACCGGATCACTAAGACCTACTTTCGTACCTGCTCGACTTGTGGGTCTCGCAGTTAAGCGCGCTTTTGCCTTTATACTCTACGCGTGATTTCCGACCACGCTGAGCGCACCTTCGTACTCCTCCGTTACTCTTTAGGAGGAGACCGCCCCAGTCAAACTACCCACCAGACATGGTCCTCGCCCCGGATTACGGGGCAGAGTTAGAACCTCAACATTACCAGGGTGGTATTTCAAGGACGGCTCCATTGGAACTAGCGTTCCAACTTCAAAGCCTCCCACCTATCCTACACAAGTAAGGTCAAAGTTCAATGTCAAGCTGCAGTAAAGGTTCACGGGGTCTTTCCGTCTAGCCGCGGGTACACTGCATCTTCACAGCGATTTCGATTTCACTGAGCCTCTGCTGGAGACAGCGCCGCCATCATTATGCCATTCGTGCAGGTCGGAACTTACCCGACAAGGAATTTCGCTACCTTAGGACCGTTATAGTTACGGCCGCCGTTTACTGGGGCTTCGATCAAGAGCTTCGCTTACGCTAACCCCATCAATTAACCTTCCAGCACCGGGCAGGCATCACACCCTATACGTCCACTTTCGTGTTTGCAGAGTGCTATGTTTTTAATAAACAGTTGCAGCGGCCTGGTTTCTGTGGCTGTCATCAGCTCAGGAAGCAAGTTCCATCACCAACAACAGCGTACCTTCTCCCGAAGTTACGGTACCATTTTGCCTAGTTCCTTCAGCAGAGTTCTCTCAAGCGCCTTGGTCTACTCGACCTGACCACCTGTGTCGGTTTAGGGTACGATTCCTGTGTAACTGAAGCTTAGAGACTTTTCCTGGAAGCATGGTATCAGCCACTTCGCTGTACAAGTACAGCTTGCTATCAGATCTCAGCATAGAGCACCCCGGATTTGCCTAAGATGCATGCCTACTTCCTTTCACCTGGACAACCAACGCCAGGCTGACTTAACCTTCTCCGTCCTCTCATCGCATTACACAGAAGTATTGGAATATTAACCAATTTCCCATCGACTACGCCTTTCGGCCTCGCCTTAGGGGTCGACTCACCCAGCCCCGATTAACGTTGGACTGGAACCCTTGGTCTTTCGGCGAACGGGTTTTTCACCCGTTTTGTCGTTACTCACGTCAGCATTCGCACTTCTGATACCTCCAGCATACTTCTCAATACACCTTCATCGGCTTACAGAACGCTCCCCTACCACTTGACTTAAAAGTCAAATCCGCAGCTTCGGCACATAGTTTTAGCCCCGTTACATCTTCCGCGCAGGCCGACTCGACTAGTGAGCTATTACGCTTTCTTTAAAGGGTGGCTGCTTCTAAGCCAACCTCCTAGCTGTCTATGCCTTCCCACATCGTTTCCCACTTAACTATGATTTTGGGGCCTTAGCTGGCGGTCTGGATTGTTTTCCTCTTGACTACGGACGTTAGCACCCGCAGTCTGTCTCCCGGATAGTACTCATAGGTATTCGGAGTTTGCATCGGTTTGGTAAGTCGGGATGACCCCCTAGCCGAAACAGTGCTCTACCCCCTATGGTATTCGTCCGAGGCGCTACCTAAATAGCTTTCGGGGAGAACCAGCTATCACCAGGCTTGATTAGCCTTTCACCCCTATCCACAAGTCATCCCCTGGCTTTTCAACGACAGTGGGTTCGGTCCTCCAGTTAGTGTTACCCAACCTTCAACCTGCTCATGGATAGATCGCCTGGTTTCGGGTCTATACCCAGCAACTAAACGCCCTATTAAGACTCGATTTCTCTACGGCTCCCCTATACGGTTAACCTCGCTACTGAATATAAGTCGCTGACCCATTATACAAAAGGTACGCAGTCACCGAACAAGTCGGCTCCCACTGCTTGTATGCATGCGGTTTCAGGATCTATTTCACTCCCCTCACAGGGGTTCTTTTCGCCTTTCCCTCACGGTACTGGTTCACTATCGGTCAGTCAGGAGTATTTAGCCTTGGAGGATGGTCCCCCCATATTCAGACAAGGTTTCACGTGCCTCGCCCTACTCGTCATCATTATGTGTGCCCTTTCGTGTACGGGAATATCACCCTCTACGTTCGCACTTCCCAGAGCGTTCCACTAAAACACACATAACTTAATGGGCTGATCCCCGTTCGCTCGCCGCTACTAAGGGAATCTCAATTGATTTCTTTTCCTAAGGGTACTGAGATGTTTCACTTCCCCTCGTTCGCCTTGCAACACTATGTATTCATGTTGCAATACCTACCTTAAAGTAGGTGGGTTCCCCCATTCAGAAATCTCCGGATCAAAGGATATTTGCCGCCTCCCCGGAGCTTATCGCAGGCTATTACGTCTTTCATCGCCTCTGACTGCCAAGGCATCCACCACATGCACTTAATTACTTGACTATACAACCCCAAACAGTCGTTATTACCTACAAGGAGTAATAAGACATGATCAATGATTCCTCATCAATCTCTTACAGTTTGAAGTACTGTGTATTTAAACACTGTACAGCTTCAATCTAATTCATATACCAAAACGCTTGATTCAGTTAATTTGCTAGTTCTCAATGAATTCCAAGATTAGAATTACTTCTTCTCTTTTCATTATTGAGTGAACAATTTATTTCAGACTCAATTTTGCCAATCTGTTAATGAATAAACATGCCTTCGTCAGGTCATGCTTAATACCGTGATACTTAAATCACAGAAGTTAATAAACCAAGATCTAAATCTTTATTTACTAATTTCTGTAATCCGAACTTCTCTTAAGTTCTGGTGGAGACTAGGAGAGTCGAACTCCTGACCTCCTGCGTGCAAAGCAGGCGCTCTACCAACTAAGCTAAGTCCCCAGCTTACATCATCAGTTATGTATCTTTCTGTCTATAACCTTAATCAGTCAAAGTCATGGTGGGTCTGACAAGACTTGAACTTGTGACCCCACGCTTATCAAGCGTGTGCTCTAACCAACTGAGCTACAGACCCTCAGATACATCTATGAAGAACAACTTGTTGTGGATTCTTACCAATCGTCAATCTTTCGTTAAGGAGGTGATCCAGCCGCAGGTTCCCCTACGGCTACCTTGTTACGACTTCACCCCAGTCATCGGCCACACCGTGGTAAGCGTCCTCCTTGCGGTTAGACTACCTACTTCTGGTGCAACAAACTCCCATGGTGTGACGGGCGGTGTGTACAAGGCCCGGGAACGTATTCACCGCGGCATTCTGATCCGCGATTACTAGCGATTCCGACTTCATGGAGTCGAGTTGCAGACTCCAATCCGGACTACGATCGGCTTTTTGAGATTAGCATCCTATCGCTAGGTAGCAACCCTTTGTACCGACCATTGTAGCACGTGTGTAGCCCTGGCCGTAAGGGCCATGATGACTTGACGTCGTCCCCGCCTTCCTCCAGTTTGTCACTGGCAGTATCCTTAAAGTTCCCGACATTACTCGCTGGCAAATAAGGAAAAGGGTTGCGCTCGTTGCGGGACTTAACCCAACATCTCACGACACGAGCTGACGACAGCCATGCAGCACCTGTATGTAAGTTCCCGAAGGCACCAATCCATCTCTGGAAAGTTCTTACTATGTCAAGGCCAGGTAAGGTTCTTCGCGTTGCATCGAATTAAACCACATGCTCCACCGCTTGTGCGGGCCCCCGTCAATTCATTTGAGTTTTAGTCTTGCGACCGTACTCCCCAGGCGGTCTACTTATCGCGTTAGCTGCGCCACTAAAGCCTCAAAGGCCCCAACGGCTAGTAGACATCGTTTACGGCATGGACTACCAGGGTATCTAATCCTGTTTGCTCCCCATGCTTTCGCACCTCAGCGTCAGTGTTAGGCCAGATGGCTGCCTTCGCCATCGGTATTCCTCCAGATCTCTACGCATTTCACCGCTACACCTGGAATTCTACCATCCTCTCCCACACTCTAGCTAACCAGTATCGAATGCAATTCCCAAGTTAAGCTCGGGGATTTCACATTTGACTTAATTAGCCGCCTACGCGCGCTTTACGCCCAGTAAATCCGATTAACGCTTGCACCCTCTGTATTACCGCGGCTGCTGGCACAGAGTTAGCCGGTGCTTATTCTGCGAGTAACGTCCACTATCTGAAGGTATTAACTTCAGTAGCCTCCTCCTCGCTTAAAGTGCTTTACAACCATAAGGCCTTCTTCACACACGCGGCATGGCTGGATCAGGCTTGCGCCCATTGTCCAATATTCCCCACTGCTGCCTCCCGTAGGAGTCTGGGCCGTGTCTCAGTCCCAGTGTGGCGGATCATCCTCTCAGACCCGCTACAGATCGTCGCCTTGGTAGGCCTTTACCCCACCAACTAGCTAATCCGACTTAGGCTCATCTATTAGCGCAAGGTCCGAAGATCCCCTGCTTTCTCCCGTAGGACGTATGCGGTATTAGCATTCCTTTCGAAATGTTGTCCCCCACTAATAGGCAGATTCCTAAGCATTACTCACCCGTCCGCCGCTAAGTGATAGTGCAAGCACCATCACTCCGCTCGACTTGCATGTGTTAAGCCTGCCGCCAGCGTTCAATCTGAGCCATGATCAAACTCTTCAGTTAAAAATCATTTTGCACCTTATTAAAGACAAGGTGCCAATTCTGGCTCATCAATTTTCTGACTTAAATTTCGCTCAAATAAACTTCGAGTAATTTAAACCAATCAATCAATGATAATATTTCGATCAATCAATCAGTAAAAATCCACACAAGTTGTTCTTCATAATCTCTTAATGATCTTCTTACTGGTTCGTCACCAGCAAGCTAGGTCGGCTATATTACTCTTAATCTCTTAAAAGTCAACAGGTAATTTCGATATTTTTAAAACTTATTTCCAAAACCAACTTCTCATCAAATCTATCACTTAAAGCAATCTACTCAATTCCAAGTAACTGTTTTTCAACAAGTTTCTATCTGCATCACCGCCGATGGATGTGCATTATAGACCATCTAATTACGTTGGCAAGCGAAAATTTAAAACTTATGACTTGAGCGTTCATTTTTAAAACAACAACCATATTAACCAATTGTTTTATATCAACAATTATTTTAATTATTTATTTTTGACTTAAATAAGCCAGTATCATGCTCGATAATTCTTGTTTAAGTTGTTGTTCTGAGATAAGAAAATTGTTCTGACTAACATATCTCATCATTGTAAAAAGCGTACTATTGATGATTACAAAGGATTTATGCTTCACCTGTTCGAAGTCCCATTGATGGGGATTTCTACTAAATGTATATAGTCCAACTTCAAAAAAATGTTTTTCTAAAATCTGAGCAGCTTGCGAATGACTATAGTCATGCCAATGCTTCAGTACCTCTATAAAAAAACCATGATCGGCTTTTAATGCAGCAAATCCTAGTTCAATTGCTAAGGGGATAAGGATATCCAAAGGAATATTTCCTTGCTGCATAACTAATTCTTTGAGTTGCTGCCCCAATAGTTCGCTTTTACGGCGCAACAGTTCTTCTATGATTTGATCTTTATTCTCAAAGTATTGGTAAATTGAACCCACACTTACTCCAGATCTCTCTGCAATTTTAGGAGTCGTGGTATGGAGCAATCCATACTGGGCAATACAATGTTGTGTCGCCTCTAAAATATGGTCAACAATAATTTTTGAACGCTGTTGCTGGGGGGCTTTTCTCATCGGTTTTTTATTCTTTAAATGCGAATTGAATGCGAATAATTATTCATATTAGCCTATTTATTATTCAGCTCAATAAGTAAGTGACAATATGCAAACAAGTAGCCCTACTCGACTTGCCACGTTTAATGAAATGCAAGACAGTAATTTCTTTACTCAGTTTTTAAATGTCTGTTGCGAAAAACCAGCACAGCCAAACTATACGGAATATGTGTCTTTACAACGTGCTCTTTATGAAGGGGACGTTGAAATGGATAAGGTGATTGATTGGGTTATGCAAAATCCCAAAGATCACCGCATGATTTTTGAGAAGATATTATTTCAAGGCCGCAATGACTTATCTGAGCCAATACCTACTGAGTTAGAAAATTTCTTTAATTACATTGAACAAAAGCCTGAATGGTTAGACCAACACCAAATTGATGAGGCTGTTAAATTTACGCATCGTTTAGGAATTAATAATGGTTTTATTCTTAGAGATTTATCATTAATGGCGGGATATTTATACCCGGGGTTTAATCAGCCTCTCATTTTAACGGGTGCATTGAAGAAACAGGCGGGTACTCGTTTAGCAGAAACTACAAAATGGTGGGTTGATATTACTGAACCTGAAGGGCTTACTCATTTAAGCGCAGGTTTTACCTCAACCATTTATGTTCGCTTTATTCATGCACTCGTTCGCCGACAATTGAAAAAGTCTGAACGGTGGGATAGTGAAGTTTGGGGAATTCCTCTTAATCAGTTTGATTTAGCAATGACCAATTTAGCGTTTAGCAGTGTGGTTTTGCTCGGTATTCGAGCTTTAGGAATATGGCCGACAAAACAGGAAACTAAGAGTTTTTTGCATTTTTGGCGTTATGTTGGCTAGCTGATGGGTATTGATGAAAAATGGCTTATTCAATCTGAAACTGAAGGCTGGCGATTACTTTACTGGATGCAATTTGCTCACCCTCGCTCCGATCACAGCAGTATTGAATTAGGGTCGAGTTTATCTAAAGAACCTTTTGAGAGAAAATATCTGCATTTACGCTCTTTGCAGCAGAAGCTTGCTTATCGACAACATTTAGAACTTACTCAATTTTTTATTGGTAAGAAAAGAATGAGATTACTCGGATTACCTCAACAATCTGCTTCGTGGTTTGCTTATTATCTGATTTTGCGTAATTCATTACTTTATAGTGGTGCAAAGCTTTCACCAAAAGTTGAAAATTTTTTATCCAAATCAGGGCGTAATATACAAAAACTTGGTCTAAGTCTTTATCAAAATCAAGGTAAAGCAAAAACCTTGGCGAGTATGCATCAATAATTTTCCAAGCCTAAAAATAAAGAATGGAAGTCTGGATATCAGACTTCCATTCTTAAATGTTAGGAACTTATTGAGGCGATGAACTATGCATTTCAGCGTGATTCATTTGCTCGTGTGACTCCACCATCTGCTTCTTTTTTTGACTTGGCATGTAGTCAGGCTCATTGTTAATCGCCAAGTAAAAAATAATCATAAATAATAAACTCAAGATAGAAGCCACAATAAGTAACTTCCATCCCCACCACGATTGTTCAGGCGATAATTTATTTGTCATTTCCTTTCTCTCATTCAATTAATATTTTCAATTCATATAATTAAGTTAAAACGTATTAAAACTTCATGCTCATACGAACCCAGTAGTTTCTTCCGATATTGTTAAACTGCTCTTCACTCGCAAATCCAAAGCCTGCACTACCCGCTTTGTTTAAGTGTTCGGTATAGGTTTTATCTAATACGTTGTCGATGCCGACAGATACATCAATATCCTTACGAAGGTTGTAACTTCCGTTTAAAGAAAGAGTTGAAAAACCTTTGCTTGATTTTAGATCATATCCCACGATGTTACCTTGATGTAGACTCACGCGGTTTTGCTCAGCAACAGCTCGCCACAAGAGACCTAAATTATATTTATCAGCCACATAACGAATATTTAGTCGACCTTCTAAAGGTGAAATTTGAGGCAAAGGTTTGTCATCTGTGGTGTTTTTACCCCATGCATACATCGCACTCAAATCTGCCTGAATATGGTCGGTAAATTGATAGCCAATACCTGCTTCTGCACCTGCAATGGTTGCATCGACATTTTTGGCACCCGCAGTAATATCATGGCTCATATCATGCCCACCCATTCCAGTACTTGGGTGATGGTGATAACTCATTAAAATGTAGTCATCTACTAAACCTGCATAAGCAGAAGCCCATGTATTTAAAGCGCCATGTTGTTGCTGAAAGCCCAAATCCAACTGTAGTGTTTTCTCAGGATTTACACCATTAAAGGTATTGGTCGAGCCAGCATTACCATGTTTAGGCGAAAAAAGTTCCCAATAATCAGGCATACGTTCTACATAGCCTAAACCGATATAGCTTTTTAGGTCATGCTCAGGATGTTGATTTTCCCAGCGGACAAATGCACTTGGTAAAGTCTTTTCAAGTTTAGTATTAAAGCCTTTTGCTTGAGAATCTGCGCGCTCATCTTCAACTGTTACTCGATCTAAACGCACACCTGTAACCAGTTTATTGAGATCGTTCCATTGATAACCGAGTTCACCAAAAGCACCAAAAGATTGAAAGCGCATATCTTGACGATATGGAATATTCATAGAAGGCATCGTTGGCGATGACATACTACCGCCATGTTTATTAAATTGAGAATCTATACCTGTGATCAGGCTCCATTGATTCCATTCAGAGGTCATGGCCAAACGGGAGTTTAGTGTACGGCGCGTCACTTGCATTGCCATTGGATTCGGCATTAGCATAGTCATACCATCATGTGTCATTTCAGCTAGTGGCGGCGTACGCAAGCTAAAATTATCCATAATATGGTCGTTATAGCTATAGTTCACCTGCCCTTCTATTTTCTTAATGACATCAGTAATGTTTTTCTTTTCAAAACGCAGCCCTAAGCTTTCACGCGCAAACTGAGAACCATCCATTGAACGTCCAGCATAAAGCGATTCACCATCAGATTTTCCACCAGTGAGTTCGACCCATGTGTTTTCATCTGGAGTGAAGCCAAGTGCTACATCAGCATTCCACTTTTTCCATGCTGAAGGCACGGTATTGTCGTCACCATCTTGATAACTATTGGACTCAGAACGATTGGCATTTAAACGGATATATTTTTTCTCATCACCAATTGCCGCTTCAACATTATGGTCAATACGCCCATATGAACCTAACAAGACACTCGCTTGCCCACGATAAGGTTTCTCTGTGGTGAGCTTTTCAGGCTGACGTTCAAAAAGGACTGTTGCAGCTGAACCCGTATTGGCATATTGAACTGTTTGTGGACCTTTAATGACAGAAATACGGTCATAACTTTCTGGTGAGATATAAGAAGTTGGGGCATCCATACGGTTTGGGCATGCGCCTAAATTTTCAGTCCCGTCAGTTAGAATTTTGATGCGTGAGCCAAACATACCTCGGAATGTTACATCGCCATTTGTTCCACCGCTTTGTATTGAGTTAAAACCCATAATACTTTGCAGGTAGTCTGCGCCATCTGTAGCAGGTACTGGCTGAATCGGTTGCTTTGGATCTGCATGTACGATTAGACCGTTTGCATCGTTACCTTGCTGTGCTGTAACAACGATAGGCGCTAATGAATGAAGTGTTTTGGTATCGACATCATTTTTTTGGGAATCAGCAAAAACTAGACCCGAATGAGAGACAGCAAACATCGCAACCCATAAAGGTTGTAATAAGAATTTAGACTGTGACATTTTTTATACGCTCTAAAACATAAATAAAGTGATATTGAAGTCAATCAAGACCCCAACAAAAAATTGCTTTTATTTATGCAAATAGAGGCGGTGCACGCCCTTGCGGGAGTAGGAAAAGTCGCTGTAGCGCAAAATAAACATGTTTGAATGCTTGTTGATAGGCGACTAAGCGAACTTGTATGCGAACTAAAACTTCTTTTACGCCGAATTCAGGCGGTAAAACCAGATTGGCATAGACGGTACAATATTGACATTGATGGTTTGCATCATGATGGTCATGGTGTTCAGGTACTTGAGACTGGTCGATATGATGTTCATGATGCGAATGCATGGTATGTGACATGGCTTCCGTCTGTGCTTTGGGTTTCAGCAAAGCACGGGTAATAGTTTCACAGACCGGAGCAATTTGATATTGCTTCGGTAATAGCGGCTGTAGAAATACCGCAACCTGTAAAAATACCGCTGCACATGCAAGCAGTAAACCACTACGAAAAACCAAAAATCACATCCACACTATATTAATATTTGAAGAATAGAAATTTTTAACGTTTTACTGCAACTTTTTCACGCTCACGTTGACGAACAACTTTTTCGACTTTTTCTCGCGCACGCTGACGTTTAAGTGGCGACAAATAATCCACAAATAATTTGCCATTTAAGTGATCCATTTCATGTTGGATACAAACAGCGAGAAGTCCATCAGCTTCTATCTCAAATGCTTGACCTTCAAGGTTAATTGCCTCAATTTTCACACGTGACGGGCGCTCAACTTTGTCGTATATTTGTGGCACCGATAGGCAGCCTTCTTCGTACTGCTGCTTATCTTCTGTCAGCGGAGTAATTTTGGGGTTAATAAAAACCAAAGGTTCATCTTTAGCTTCAGATAAATCTATAACGATTAACTGAATATGACGATCTACCTGTGAAGCTGCTAAACCAATACCTGGTGCGGCATACATGGTTTCAAGCATATCTGCTGCAAGTTGACGAATTTCATCAGTAACTTCTTCAACAGGCTTAGCAATGGTACGAAGACGGGGATCAGGAAAACTTAAAATAGGTAATAAGGCCATACTGACGTCCTCACTTATGCCATTGATTGAAAAACCAAATGAAGGAAATACTTCATCGAAAAATTGTGTGTAAGCCGCTCATTATAACGCATCTGCACACATAATTTTTAGGAATTATCATAATGAAAAAGGTTTTTAACGGCATGGTTGAATTTCATGCTTTGGGGATAAAAAAGCATTTACTTGCTTTCGCACTTGTTACAGGGGTTGCAATAGGTACAGTAGCAGAGGTTCATGCTGCTAGTCCGAACCATAATCCACCCTCTCTTAAAAGCAATGCGCCACATGTTTACGTTGTAAAACGAGGAGATACCTTATGGGATATTTCAGCTCATTTCTTAAGTAAACCTTGGCGTTGGCCAGAAATCTGGGCAAGTAACCAGCATGTCAAAAATCCACACTGGATTTATCCGGGTGATCGATTATTGTTATGCAGTTTAGCTGGTCGACCATTGATAGGAAAAGATGAGGGCGATGGTTGTGTCGGCATTATTCGTCGCTACACAGGTAAAGTGACAAACTTACAACCTCAAGTTCGTGTGGAGTCGCTCAACGACAACGTGCCTGTTATTCCGCTTGAACATATCAAACAGTGGTTAGAACACAGCACAATTTTACCAACTGATGCAATTGAACATACCCCTTATGTAGTGGGAACTGCCGATCAGCGCGTACTTGCGGCAAAAGGCCAAACCATTTATGCGCGAGGACAAGGTTTAATTGATGGTCAACGTTATGCAGTTTACCGTGAAGGCGAACCTTACTATTTCACAGACAGTAAAGGTAAAAAGCACAGCCTAGGTATTGAACTGCAACAAGTTGCCTCTGGGATTGCTATCTCTTCTGAAAAGGATATAACAACGCTTGAGTTAACTGATAGCTACAATTCTGAAGTACGCCGTGGCGATCGGATTATGCCAGAAGAAGATGCAACATTACCTACCCTGTTTTATCCAGTGGATGCCAAACAAGTTACAGAGGGCGGTAAGATCATTCGTGTCATGGGCTCAATTGGTACCGCTACCAAAAATAGTGTAGTGACTTTAGACCGAGGTACAGCTCAAGGCGTTCAGGTGGGACAAGTTTTTGATATTACCCAAAAAGGTGAAACCATTCGAGACCCTAAAACCAAAGAACCAATACAGTTACCTGGACAACAAATCGGTAGCCTTATGGTATTTAGAACATTTGACCAGCTTAGCTATGCTTATATCTTAGAAAGTGACTTACCTATTAAAGTAGGTTCAAGCATTCAGCCACCTCGTCTTAACGATTAACGCTGGATATACACTTTACAATGCTTACTCAATTTTCTTCACACCATTACCACACCCTTAAAGTGTGGTATTTGGTGCAGCACTCTTTGGTCAGTTTTAAAAAAATTGTCGATTATTTTGGTACTTGTGAAAAGGCCACTCAACCTACCGGACTCGCCCAATGGCGCAATCTCGGGTTACATGCCAACCATTTAAAACGTGTAGACGAATTTCAAACTGCTCAGGGTCAAGCTCAGTTTGAAAAACTGGTTCAGCAGATCCATCAATATACTGACTTTATCTTAACCTCAGATGACTCTGGCTATCCTACGCAATTGCTACCTTACACAGACCATCCGCCCATCATTTTTGGGAAAGGCCAAGCTCAAGCTTTGTTGCAACCACAAATTGCTATTGTGGGTAGTCGAAAACCAAGTCCTCATGGCCGTCAAGTTGCTTATGATTTTGCGTATTACTTAAGTGAAAAAGGATTTTATGTAAGTAGTGGTTTGGCATATGGCATTGATGAGGCTGCCCATCAAGGAGCCTCAGCTCATCAAAGGACTATTGCTATAACAGGAACAGGTTTAGATAGTACCTACCCTGCTCAAAATAAAAAACTTGCAGAGCAGATCTTGGATCAAAACGGCGCCATCATTACTGAGTTTTTGCCCGGTACGCCGCCTTTACAACAGCATTTCCCTCGTAGAAACCGAATTGTCAGTGGTCTAAGTTTAGGCGTGTTAGTGGTAGAAGCGACTTTAAAAAGTGGCTCACTGATTACTGCCAACAAAGCTGCCGAGCAAGGTAAAACGGTATTTGCTATTCCCGGTCATATTTATAGTGAGTTTCATCAAGGGTGCCATCAGCTCATTCGCGAGGGGGCTATTTTAGTCGATCATCCTGAACAGATTATTGAAGATTTAGCCCTTCCTACCCAATGGCAAAGCCAACAGCAAAACCAAAGTGAGCTAGTTGTTTCTTCTGCACCAGAAATTCCGAAACATTTAATTAATCTTTATCAATCTTTAGACTGGGTCGGCCAAAATATTGACCAGCTTGTTTTGCACCATTCACAGCCTGTTGCAGAACTCACCTCTTCACTCATGGAACTAGAACTACTGGGTTTATGTATGCAACAATCTGGACTGTATTTACGTTGTCGTTCTTAATAGTGGAGCGCACAATAGCAATTCTGTCTGATTGAAAGGAAGAGTATTACCATGATTACCACCTCAGTTACCGAAGCAGCCGAAAGTTTACGTCAAGGTGAAGTCCTAGCGTATCCAACTGAGGCCGTTTGGGGGCTAGGTTGCGACCCTTTTAATGAACAAGCCTTTCAAAAAATTCTCGAACTTAAACAGAGGCCGATTGAAAAAGGTGTGATTTTGCTAGCAGGTCATATTAGCCAAGTTGAGCACCTATTAACCTCTTTACCAAAAACAACCCAACAAGAAATTATTGATTGTTGGACGAATCACCAACCGTCAGAAAGAGCCACAACTTGGCTCTTGCCTACTGGCGAAAATGTTCCTTCATGGATTAAAGGTGAACATCCTCTTGTGGCTGTTCGAGTCACCACACATCCTTTGTGTGTGGCGTTATGCAATGCTTTTCATGGTTTTATTGTCTCGACTAGTGCCAACCCAAGTGGGCAAGAACCTGCTCATTCACTACAAGATGCCTGCCAATACTTTGGTTCACAATTAAACTATCTCAATGGTGACTTAGGCCAAAGTCAGCAGCCAAGTAGAATTATTAATGCGCTTACTGGAGAGATTATCCGCGCCTAATTTCAGACAAAAAAAAAGCTCAGTTATATAGGGATAACTGAGCATAAAAAAGGATGGGTATATACCGCATCCAGAGGGTTTGGATATCTCTGCAACGAAAGATAATCTGCTAAAAAGAGCATCTTTCGTAGTGGTCGCTATTATGGGGTAAGCGATCAAATGAGAGAAATATATAATTTCTCTAAAAAAAGCATGAAAAGTGTAGGGAATTTACGGCTTTTCGTTTATAAATTAAAATTATATTAATATTTTTACTCGAATTTTTTAATATTTATATTTCAATCTGTTTTTATAAACTATTTATAAATCATATAGAAAAGCTTTAACTGATAGAAAAATGGCATATTTTGATCAATTTTTTTCAAAATATGCCATAGTTTTTTCACTGACTTTAGTTTTGCTCTTGTATGAGTTCACTCTTTTTAGCACTGGCCTTCTTTTGAGCCATAACAATACCTATTAAAATTATTACACCACCTAGTGTGTGATAAATGGTCCACTGCTCAGACAACCAAACACTTGCAATAATTGCTGTAAACACGGGAACTAAATTCATAAAAATACTGGTCCTATTCGGGCCTAATTGCTGAACAGCCAACATCCAAACTAAAGGCGCAATGAGTGAAGCAAATACTCCTGCATAAATAGCACTCGGAGCATTTTGTGCATTTAAAGCATCCAGTCCGAACCAGAAAATCAAAGGAAGGTGGAATATTACAGAAAAACCAATCTGAACATATAAGCTCGTCATGATTGGAAGTGGCAACTGCCATTTTTTAAGAAAAACCCCAT
This sequence comes from Acinetobacter calcoaceticus, assembly GCF_900520355.1. Lineage (NCBI taxonomy): Bacteria > Pseudomonadati > Pseudomonadota > Gammaproteobacteria > Moraxellales > Moraxellaceae > Acinetobacter > Acinetobacter calcoaceticus. Next base: position 3,735,013 of record NZ_LS999521.1, read on the forward strand.
AAAATGCATAAAAGAACACAGCAATAATCATTAATGCATCACCAAGATGTCCACCAGAACTTAATAAGTGGCCAATATCTCCTTGGGACATGACATAGAGCAAACCTGCAAAAGACAAAATACTGCCAAAAACTGCAAAGCGATTAGGCACATCTTTCAAAATGCCAAGAGAGACAAAGATCGTAAAGATCGGGATAAATGCATTTACAATTCCCATATTTGTGGCGCTCGTATAATGGGCAGCCGTATAAGCAAGTCCTTGATAAAGCACCATTCCAAATGCACTCAAAATTGCAAGCTTAGGCAGATATGGTTTTATTAGATGTCGCTGTTTCCAAACGGGTAACAACATAAATGGGGTTAAAATAATAAATGCGATTAACCATCGGTAAAAACTGATACTTACCGGAGAGATATAATCTGAGACATAGCGGGTGACTACAATATTTAAAGACCAAATCAGTACTGCCAAAATGGGAAATATAAATGCCCATTTGTGATATTTCATGACCTGACTCATAGTAATACACCATCTACAAAAGAGATTTTATTTTGAAGAATGTCTTAATAAATTGAAATATCGTATTTCCGACATTGATATTGAAGTTAGGACATCATCCTTTTCTAGAATCTAAAATAATGTCCAAGTTTTCATGGCATGTTCCACAACTTTGTGTAATTGCTCATTACTCGCCCCATCTCTTGCCTGAATCGTTAACCCTTGGATGACTGTTGCATAAAAGTCTGTCATTTCCTGTAACGGCGCATTTGGAGACAAATCACCCTGCTCTACGCCTTGTTGAAGGCGTTTGAATAATTTGTCTTTGGTCTTTATTCGTTTATAGAGAAGGTTCTGTTGCACATCCTGAGTAGCATCAGAACAATTCATAGCAGCAACAACGAGCATACAACCAGCAGGCTTATTTGGCTGAACAAGTCGTTTGACGTTATCGTATAGATAAAGTTCAAAAGCGATTTTTGCTGTTTTTGCTTCTAAAAAGATGGTTTCAATAGGGCATGCTTCATGAGCTAAATAGTAATCAATACTTTGATAGAACAGCCCCGCTTTATCTCCAAACGCACTGTATAAGCTTGGTGCTGTAATTTCCAAAGCCTGTGTTAAATCACTGATCGATGTTGCTTCATAGCCATGCTCCCAAAAGAGCAACATTGCTTTTTGCAAAACCTGTTGCTCATCAAAGCATTTAGGACGTCCACGCTTTTTTTTCAGCGTGTCCTCAGTAGCAACCAAATTCGTTTCATGCTTATTTGTCATAAAGATCACATCTATTTTTATAACAATCGTTATTAAATTAATTGACGTTCGATTTTTTATCAACTATTTTATTTTCATAATGATCGTTAGTTAATTAATAAATTGCCTTTCTTCACTCCAAATTTAGCCAAGTAAGGATCTCTTATGGACCAACCCGTCTCTAAAGCGCGACCCACGACCTCCCCTCAAGGAAGTTGGTTTGCCATTTTGGCCGTTGCTATTACAGCATTTGCATTAGTAACAAGTGAATTTTTACCTGTTGGTGTTTTAAATAGTGTTGCAACAGATTTAAATATTTCTGTAGGTACAGCAGGTCTTATTATTACTGTACCCGGTATTATGGCAGCAATTGCTGCCCCTCTATTGCCTGTTTCTGTGAAACAAATTGATCGACGCTATGTTCTCATTTTACTGACGGCAATTATGGTGATTGCCAATACCATTACTGCTTTTGCTGAAAACTTTCATATTCTATTACTCAGTCGCTTAATTTTAGGAATCTCAATTGGTGGGTTCTGGGCCACGGCAATCGCTTTAAGTGGAAAATTAGCTCCCCCTCATCTCCCTATTGCCAAAGCAACTGCTGTTGTAATGGCAGGTGTAACTTTTGCGACAGTTTTGGGTGTTCCCATTGGAACATGGTTAAGTGAATTTTATGGCTGGCGCAGCGCTTTTGGAATTACGGCAGGAATTGGCTTAATTGTTTTAATCTTACAATTAATCTTTTTACCTAAACTGGTTCCAGACTCGCCAATCCATATGAGGGACTTACCAGCATTATTACGCACGCCTAAAGCACGTAGCGGTATGCTTATTGTTCTACTTATCGGTCTCGCTCATTTTTGTGCATATAGCTATTTAGCCCCTTTCTTCAAAAATATTGCAGGCTTTAATGGTACAACCATTAGTTCACTATTATTGCTCTATGGAATTGCAGGTATTTTCGGAAATGCATTTGCTGGCTATAGCGGTAATTTAAATGTCCGATATACACTTGCTTTTGTTAGTGCTTGCTTTGCAATTGTATTTTTTGGATTCCCACTTTTTGCCATTCATGAATTTGGTGCTATTGTCTTAACGGCTTTATGGGGGTTCGCATTTGGTGCCTTCCCTACCTCAGCAAATATCTGGATGTTTGTACATGCGCCCAATGCAGTTGAAAAAGGTATGCCACTGTTTGTAGGTATGTTTCAGGTCATGATTGCGACAGGTTCATTATTAGGTGGATATGTGGTTGACCATTTCAATGAAAATACTTTAATTTATGGTGTATTAAGCTTTGTTGCCTTAGCATTACTTAGTACATTTACTTTAGCAAAAGGTTTAAATAATCCTAAAGCTACTTGTGAAAATTAAAATATGAGCCAGAGCATATAGATGAATAATGAGGACCAGCAATTTTCTTTATTGAACAGTATTGAAGTTCATGAATTTCTATATCAAAAAGAAGATATTGTTCGTCCTCATGCCTCTCTTTGGGGAGATTTTAATTTCAGTCTAAATGGTATTTTAGAAATGCAGGTGGAGGAGCAATTATATTTATCCCCTCCTAGCTATGGCCTTTGGATTCCTCCACAGACCGTTCACCAATCAACTGATATCGACCATGAAATTCACTATATTTGTATTCGTTTGCATCCCCGCCTTTGCTCTATTTTAGGAGATAAGTGCCGATGCTTTAGTATTCAGCCCTTTTTTCGCACCTTAGTACTACAAATCTTGGAACAACAAAAGCAGTCGAAAAAACCTGAATATTTAGAACATCTTTTACAGGTCTTATTTGACCAATTACAACAAGCTCCCGCTTATTCGCACTATTTACCTCAAACACGTCATCCAGTTTTATTACCTATTTTAGAAAAGCTTTCAGATTCATCACTTTTTGATCACTCTTTACAGCAATTACTTCAAAATTTCTCAGTCAGCGACCGTCATCTATTACGCCTAAGCCAACAAGAACTCCAGCTTTCTTTGTCTGAATGGAGAAATCGAGCCAAAATTATTTATGCGCTTCATCAAATTCGGCAAGGAACATCCATTAAACGCCTCTCTTATGATTTAGGTTATCAACACAGTTCAAGTTTTATTGAATTTTTTAAACGCTATACAGGTCAAACTCCAATCCAAATCAGGAATAACTAAACTTCATTCTATTTTTAAAATCTTTTTCTTTTTTGAACACGAATATTATTGCACTACCCCTCAATAGCAGTTAAAACAAATGCGTTACTTGATATCAACTACAAACTTTAGGAAAGACTCATGACACAATCTGTATACCACATTCCAGTAAAAGCCATTTCAGGCGAAACGGTTGACCTCGAACAATACAAAGGTAAAGTTGTACTTATCGTCAACACAGCTTCTAAATGTGGTTTGACTCCACAATACGAAGGTTTAGAAAAGCTTTATCAAGCTAAAAAAGATCAAGGTCTTGAAATTTTAGGCTTTCCTGCAAATAACTTTAAAGAACAAGAACCAGGTTCAGACGAAGAAATTCAGCAATTCTGTTCGTTAAATTATGATGTTCATTTCCCTTTATTTTCTAAAGTATCTGTTGCAGGTGAAGATAAACATCCACTTTATGAGACTCTAACAGCAGCTCAACCGGAACGCATTGGTGAAGGTCCTTTCCGTGAACGTCTAGAAGGTTTAGGTATTCCAACTAATCCAGCGCCAGAAGTTTTATGGAACTTTGAAAAATTCTTAATTAATAAAAATGGTGAAGTAGTTGCTCGTTTTGCTCCAAACCTAACTGCGGATGATGAACAAATCGTTAAAGCAGTTGAAGCAGAATTAGCAAAATAAAGTTTAAAAAAAATCTGAAAAAGAGCGTTTTCTACGCTCTTTTTTATTATCTCGTCAAAATGTTGTTTGTTTGCAAAAATACAATCTTTCTCCATATTTTATGCCTATAGTACCTTTTTGCTTTATTTGATGTTGTTTGTAGTTATGAAAAAAGTTTTACAGGGTGCATTTCTTCCTTTTGTAATTTTTGCCTCAGGCATGCTTTTACTCGGGTGCGATCAGGCACAAGACCATGCTACTGAACAAGAAAATACTGAAATAACCGAACAGACCTCTGATCAAGCTATTGAACGACAAGAACCAGATATTGCTCCGAGCAAAACCGAACTTAAAAGCGGTAATATTTTTTATATGGTTCGAGATGCTGCTAATTTACAGCTTAAAGCTGGAGATTATGTCGAGCAACTGAAAGACACTCAACTTGACGTTGAACAAGCGATTCAAGATAAAAATCAAAATGAATTAAAAACAACTGTTTCAATGTTAAAACAGCAGTTACAAGGTTTAAATCAAGCTCTTCTCACCTTGGATATCAAAAGTCAGGAAATTGAGAATATTCGCCAAAGTTTATTACATGCCAATCAACAAGCTCTTAGCATGCCGTTACTAAATGGGAAATTAGATCAAATCAATTTTGACCAAATTGAAAAACAGCTGAATACCATTCAAATGGATATGGTTAAACTCGCAGCTATGATTATGGCTGGAGATGAGAAACCAGATTCAAAAACTGATTCTTAATCTAAAATCCACATCATAAAAAAGCTACCTTACGGTGGCTTTTTAGCTTTTATTTAGCAAGCACTATAGTAGTTTTGCTACATTTACCTGTTTCAGCTAAATGGTATTCACTAATTGCTTTTTGACCTTGTGTATCATCTACTAATTTTAAGTTAGCACCACCGACAAAAACGCCAGGTTTAATATATTGCTGTACAAAATAATTTTTTCCTGCCTCAGTTTTAAACTTCAAATGATTTGGAGAAAATTCTGATTCAGTTGAAATGGTATGCTCCTGATTACCAGACACTTCTTTATAAAAGAATATACCTCGTGCTGTTTCCCCTAAACACTCCCCATCAACCCAGACATCTTTTTTCAAAGCACTTCCGACTACATTATTAGAGCGATATACATAAATTACCGCATTTCCATTAGTTGGCGCTGTTAATTGTTTTGCTTGCTGAGCTAATTGTGGATTGGCCTGCGGCACTGATGCACAACCAACAAAAGCAGTAGAAACAAGAATAGGTAACCAATATTTGATGTTCATTTTAAGTATCTCTTATTTATGATGATTTAAATTTTGAGACGCAAATTTACATTAAAAATATATTATTTTAAACACAAATATTAAATTATTTTATGTCTGAAATTTATAATAAAAAAGCCACCTTACGGTGGCTTTTTTTAATCTCAAACCGACACTTAGAGTGCGCGGTTTTTGATTTTACGAATAGTTTCAAGCTGTGCAGCTGTTTCTGCCAAGGCAGCCAAAGCAGCAGCTGAGTCCAAATCACTCTTTTGGTTTGCAAGCAATTGTTCAGCATTTTTACGTGCTTCTAAAATTGCAGCTTCATCCAAATTGTCAGCACGGATTGCAGTATCTGCAAGAACCGTTACAACATGTGGTTGAACCTCTAAAACACCGCCAGATACATAGACGATTTCTTCTGTACCATTTTCCAACTGAACACGAATCGGGCCCGGTTGAAGCAAGGTTACGAGTGGTGCATGTCCTGGCAAAATACCAAGCTCACCACCAGCACCTTTCGCGATTAACATCGTTACTGCGCCAGAGTAAATAGACTCTTTAACACTTACGACATCACATTGCATAGTCGCCATGAGATGATCTCCTTAAATTAGAGTTTCTCAGCTTTAGCAATCACTTCGTCAATACCACCAACCATATAGAACGCTTGTTCTGGGATGTGATCGTATTCACCAGCTAATAGACCTTTAAAGCCACGAATCGTTTCTTTAAGCGATACTAATTTACCAGGAGCGCCAGTAAACACTTCAGCTACGTGGAATGGTTGAGAGAAGAAACGTTGGATTTTACGCGCACGGTAAACAACCAATTTATCTTCTTCAGCTAACTCATCCATACCCAAGATTGCGATGATGTCTTTAAGCTCTTTATAACGTTGCAAAATGTTCTGTACAGAACGTGCAATTTCATAATGCTCTTGACCAACAACTAATGGGTCTAACTGACGTGAAGTTGAGTCAAGTGGATCGATCGCTGGATAGATACCAGAAGATGCGATGTCACGGCTCAATACTACTGTTGCATCTAAGTGAGCAAATGTAGTTGCAGGCGATGGATCTGTTAAGTCATCGGCAGGTACGTATACTGCTTGGATCGATGTGATCGAACCAGATTTAGTAGACGTAATACGCTCTTGAAGAACACCCATTTCTTCTGCAAGTGTAGGCTGGTAACCTACCGCAGATGGCATACGACCTAACAGTGCTGATACTTCAGTACCTGCAAGTGTATAACGGTAGATGTTGTCGACGAATAATAATACGTCACGACCTTTACCATTTTCGTCTTTTTGATCACGGAAGTATTCAGCCATAGTCAAACCAGTTAACGCTACGCGTAAACGGTTACCTGGTGGCTCGTTCATCTGACCGTAGACCATTGCTACTTTGTCAAGAACGTTAGAATCTTTCATCTCGTGATAAAAGTCGTTACCTTCACGAGTACGCTCACCAACACCAGCAAACACAGATAAACCTGAGTGAGCTTTCGCGATGTTGTTGATCAACTCCATCATGTTAACGGTTTTACCAACACCAGCACCACCGAATAGACCAACTTTACCACCTTTTGCAAACGGGCAAAGTAAGTCAATTACTTTAATACCAGTTTCTAAAAGGTCAGTAGAAGCCGCTTGTTCAGCATAAGAAGGCGCTTGACGGTGAATTGGCAAACGTTCTTCAGTTGCAACAGGACCTGCTTCATCAATTGGGCGACCCAAAACGTCCATGATACGACCAAGCGTAGCTGGACCTACTGGAACAGAAATCGGTGCATTTGTACTAGTTACATTAAGGCCACGTTTAAGACCTTCTGTAGAACCCATTGCGATGGTACGAACAACACCATCGCCAAGCTGTTGCTGAACTTCTAATGTAGTTTCAGTACCGTCAACTTGGAGAGCGTCATAGATCTTAGGAACGCTATTGCGCTCAAACTCGACGTCGATAACCGCGCCGATGATCTGAATGATACGACCGCTACTCATTGCTGTCTCCTCAATTCAAACTTAATAATGTTAAACGGCAGCGGCACCGCCAACGATCTCAGAAATTTCCTGAGTAATCGCGGCTTGACGCAACTTGTTGTAAATGAGCTGTAGGTCTTTAATCAATTGTCCTGCGTTGTCTGTCGCTGCTTTCATTGCGACCATACGAGCTGACTGCTCACATGCAACGTTTTCAATCACACCTTGATAAACCATAGACTCGATATAGCGAACCAACAAACCATTTAACAATTCTTCTGCTTCTGGTTCGTAGATATAGTCCCAACCATAAGTACGGTTGAGATCATCGCCTTCTTCTGCCGGTGCTAAAGGAACAAGTTGTTCTACTTTAGGCTGTTGAGTCATTGCATTGATGAAGCCATTTGTTACGAGATAGATACGATCTAGTTCGCCTTTATCAAATGCATCAAGCATAACTTGTACTGAGCCAGTTAACTGTTCCAAACTTGGCGCATCGCCAAGCTGGGTAGTTGCACCAAGCACTTTACCGCCGTAATTCTTAAAAAACGAAACCGCTTTTTGACCAATTAAAGCAAATTCAACTTCAATTGACTGCTGTTGTTGTGCTTTGACATGCTGCACAACTTTCTTGAACAAGTTAATGTTCAAGCCACCTGCCAAACCACGATCTGAAGACACTACGATATAGCCAACACGCTTAACTGGGCGATCAACCATATAACGGTGTTTATATTCAGGGTTTGCTTGGACTAAGTGAGCAATTACACGGCGCATATTATCGGCATACGGACGGCCCTGAGCCATGCGCTCTTGCGCACGACGCATTTTAGAAGCAGCTACCATTTGCATCGCGCGAGTAATCTTTTGCGTGCTCTTGATACTAGCTACTTTGGCGCGAATTTCTTTTAAATTTGCCATACGCTTAACCTAGTATTCGAAAGCTCTTTCGAGCTTCCGAAGGTTGATCCGTGAACCAAACTTAACTAAAACTAAACTTAGTAAGTTTGAGTCGCTTTAAAGCTTTCAATACCTGCTTTGATTGCTGCTTCGATGTCTTTGTTGTAATCACCAGTTTCATCGATTTGTTTCATCAACGGAGCATATTCTGAGCGGAAGTAAGAGATTAACGCAGCATCAAAGTCTACGATTTTCTTAACTTCTACGTCAGACATATAGCCTTCGTTAGATGCATAAACAGAAACAGCTTGGTCAGCAATTGAGTAAGGAGCATATTGCTTTTGCTTCATTAACTCAGTTACACGTTGACCATGTTCAAGTTGTTTACGAGTTGCTTCATCAAGGTCAGAAGCGAACTGAGCAAACGCAGCCAATTCACGGTATTGTGCTAAAGCAGTACGGATACCACCAGACAATTTTTTGATGATCTTAGTTTGAGCAGAACCACCAACACGAGATACAGAGATACCCGCGTTCACAGCAGGACGAATACCTGCGTTGAATAATGATGTTTCTAAGAAGATCTGACCATCAGTAATCGAAATTACGTTCGTTGGTACGAATGCAGATACGTCACCTGCTTGAGTTTCAATAATTGGCAATGCAGTTAAAGAACCAGTTTTACCAGTTACTGCGCCATTAGTGAATTTCTCAACGTAGTCAGCAGATACACGAGAAGCACGTTCAAGAAGACGTGAGTGAAGATAGAATACGTCACCTGGATACGCTTCACGACCTGGTGGACGACGTAAAAGTAATGAAATTTGACGGTAAGCAACTGCTTGCTTAGACAAATCATCATAAATAATAAGAGCGTCTTCACCGCGGTCACGGAAGTATTCACCCATTGTACAGCCAGAGTACGGAGCTAAGTACTGCATTGCAGCAGGATCAGCAGCCGCAGCAGCGACAACAGTTGTATACGCCATAGCGCCAGTTTCTTCTAGCTTACGTACAACGTTTGCAATTGTTGATTGTTTTTGACCAATCGCAACGTATACGCACTTAATGCCAGAATTTTTCTGAGCGATAATCGCATCGATCGCCATCGCTGTTTTACCAGTTTGACGGTCACCAATAATCAACTCACGCTGACCACGACCTACAGGGATCATGGTATCAACTGATTTATAACCAGTTTGAACAGGTTCGTCTACAGATTGACGCCAAATTACGCCTGGTGCTACTTTTTCAACAGCATCAGTTAATTTTGCATCAATTGGGCCTTTACCATCAATTGGGTTACCCAAAGCATCGACAACACGGCCAAGAAGTTCCGGACCAACTGGAACTTCAAGTACACGACCTGTACAACGAGCTTTTTGACCTTCTTGAAGGCTTAAGTAATTACCTAAAACAACGGCACCCACTGAATCCTGTTCTAGGTTCAGTGCCATACCAAATAAGCCGCCGTCAAATTCGATCATTTCACCGTACATTGCATCAGCAAGACCGTGAATGCGCACAATACCGTCGGATACCATAACAATGGTACCTTCGTTTTTAGCGGTCGCGCTGGTGTCCAGATCGCTGATACGCTGTTTAATGAGCGCACTGATCTCGGATGGATTCAGTTGTTGCATTGCGCTATTCCTCAATCTTTTATTAGTTCAGTCTTCATCATTTGCATTATGCAAGAAGACGAGTACGCATTTTTTCAAGCTTGTTAAGCGCAGAATCATCTATCACTTGATCGCCTGCACGAATTACAACACCTGCAATAAGCTCAGGTTTAACTTCAACTGAAACAGTTACAGTACTGTTAAAACGCTTTTCTAAAGCAGATTTTAACAACTGTTCTTGGTCAGCAGTTAATGGGAAAGCCGATTCAATCACGACATCCACATTGTTGTTATTCTGTGATTTAAGCTGTTCATATTCTGCTTCAATTTCAGGTAACAACATTAAACGATCATTATCTGCAAGAAGTGTCAAAAAGTTAGACACTGCTTGAGATTGATCTTCACCTAAAACTTTAGCAAAAAGCTTTACTTGCTCCACAGGAGTAAGTTCAGGGCGATTTAAATAAGCGGAAAATGCTTCGTCTTGCACCGCAGCACTGAGCACTTGTAACGCATTCGACCAATTGTCTGTTGCACCTTGCTCAGAAGCATAAGCAAATGCTGCTTTGGCATACGGACGTGCCAACGTCAAGAGTTCAGCCATGATTCGCCTCTCTTAAAGTTTAGCAGCCAGCTGAGACAGCATGGCATTATGAGCTTCTGCGTCAACTTGCTGGTTCAGGATTTTTTCTGCGCCAGTTACTGCCAAAGCAGCTACTTGTTGACGTAATTCTTCGCGAGCAGAATTGATTTCTTGGTCAACAGCTTCTTTAGCCTGTTGACGAATACGCTCACCTTCAGCCGCAGCCTGAGTACGCGCTTCTTCGATCAATTGTGCTGCACGACGGTTCGCTTGTTCGATCAATTGAGCTGCTTGTGCTTTAGCTACATCAAGCTCTTGCTTTACTTGCGATTGTGCATCGGCAAGGTCAGCTTTCGCTTTTTCTGCTGCATTTAAGCCATCAGCAATTTTACGCTGACGCTCACTAATCGCATTGATTAGTGGTGGCCAAACAAACTTCATGCAGAATGCAACAAAACATGCAAACGCAATCGCTTGACCAATCAATGTGAGGTTGATATTCATTGCAATTCCTCAAATAGTGGATTTAGGAATTAAGATGATTAACCTACAAATGGATTAGCGAAGATGAAGAACAAGCCAATACCAACACCGATCATAGGCACAGCATCAAGAAGACCCGCGATTAAAAACATACGAGTTTGAAGTTGTGGAGCCAATTCTGGTTGACGAGCTACAGCTTCTAGAAAGCGACCACCCAAAAGACCAAAACCAATCGCAGTACCTAAAGCACCGAAAGCGATCAAGATAGCAGATGCAATTGCAACTAGACCTAAAGTGAGTTCCATGAAAAATTCCTCAGAGGTTAGGTTATTACCAAATTAAATTAAAAAAATTCAGCCCAACCATCGTTTGATAGTTAGGCAATACCATTAATGTTTTTCGCTTGCCATGCTCAAGTAAACGATGGTAAGCATCATAAAGATGAATGCCTGCAACGTGATTACAAGAATGTGGAAGATCGCCCAAGGCACAGATAACGCCCATTGAATCCAAAACGGCAATAAAGCAATTAGGATAAAGATCAGCTCACCAGCATACATATTACCGAATAGTCGGAGAGCTAATGAAATAGGACGAGCAAGGAATGTTACCAATTCCAAAATCAAGTTCACTGGAATAAGCAACGCTTTTGCAACTGGATTACTTGGGTTAAATGGGTTAAGTGCCAACTCGCCAACGAAACCACTAACACCCTTTTCGCGGATGCTGTAGAACAAGATAAGTACAAATACAGATAAAGACATACCTAAGGTAATGTTTGGATCTGTAGATGGAACAATCTTGAAGTAAACGTGGTGAGGATTCATACCAAATACGTTTGCACCTACAAATGCTGCAACTTGAGGAATCCAGTCAACTGGAATCAAGTCCATTAAGTTCATGAGGAAAATCCACACGAAAATAGTGAGAGCAAGTGGAGCAATTAAACGTGATTTGCCATGAAAGGTGTCACGGACACTTGAGTCAACAAACTCAATGATCATTTCGATTGCTGACTGGAATTTAGTTGGAACACCTGCATTTGCAGTTTTCGCAACAATCCAGAATAACAAACAGAAAATAACACCAAGGCCAATTGACCAACCCATTGAATCCAAGTGAATTGCAGTGAACCCCATCGAATGAGCTTCTTCAGCAGTCTCAGCCAATTTCCATGTACCGTCTGGCATTTTGCCATAGGTCATATTGGTCAAGTGATGCTTGATATACTCTGTCGAAGTGAGGGCATGTTCTTCAGCAGCCATAAATCACACCTGGTCAATGTCAATTACTAAAAAGAAGGGTTACGAACATCGGCGTACTGTCGATATCTCGCCACCCTCCAAAAAATCTTCAATTCTTCTTGTTTTTACACCCGTTTTTGTTGACGTGACACCCAAAACGGAGCGACCCACGACATTGCCTGAACGAGAATAAAACCAAACAACAATGCTAACGGTGATAAAGGTTTAACATTGCTCAAAATCAAAATAAATCCAACGATCATGATTGCAAATTTGCCTAACATGCCCCTATACATGTTAGACAGCACTTGTTTTGATGCTCTCGCACCTGCTGCTCTGAAGGATTGCCACGAGAAATAACTCATAGCAAGCCAACAAACCAGTGCACCAAGTGCCGCACTTAATGCTGCTGTCATGTCTTTTATGCTCCACGCCACGAGGGCGGAAACAGGGATCATACATGCTTGTAAGAAGACCAAAGCTTTTGCTAATCGTCGGTCAATCAAGCGACTAGTTCGGCTCATTATTTATCCACTCACAGCATAGATGCTTGACAAGTTTAGCTGATGATCGCTTTTAATCGCAGGCATTATAGAGTTACACCCCTGAACATGCAATCTTTTCCCGACTTTAGTCGGGGTTTTTCATGACAGGTGGTGCTGACGCTACAGTCAGCCTTTGTTTAATTTTTATCTTACTTTTGCGTATTTAATACACATTTATCTGTTTTTATAGCCAGTTTCTTCCATGCAGTGACGAAATCATCGTCATTATTCATGCTCTCGTCTACTGCTTGAAAAGTAATGTTACCTAATTTTTGATACTGACTTTTAGTGGTAAAACTTTCCGCCAATAAACACATCTGTTTTTTTGGTCGATTATCATTAAGATACTTAATTTGAGCCGCTGTGGGTGCAACATGAGGATCATCTGTCAAAGCGCCTGCAAACTTTAAATTTAAAGAGCGTTCTAAATATTGATAGGCATCATGATATGACCAATATGGCTTACCATTACTTGTACTGTCATAAACTTGCGCAGCCTGAAACATTTTACGGGCAAAGATATTGGCATTATTCCAATATTTAGCTTTATTTTCAGGATGCTGCTGAGAACGTAAAGCTGCAATAAAGAAACCGATTCGAACTGCGTTGTTTGGTTCTAACCACACATGAGTGTCTACTGTATTAGGTAAAGCCACACCGCGTGTACTACGCAGGGGTAAAATTGAAACTATGCCACTATCTAATAAGGCAATCGCTTTCTTATTATTACCTAACAATTTATTTAGAGGTGCTTCATGAGCCTTACCCAACCAGATCACTAAAGATGCATCATTAATTGCTTTACGGTGAGCTGGAGTTAACTGTACGTCATGACCTGTCTGACCTTTAAGTAAAAGCTGAGGTTCTTCAACACCCTGAGTGACTTCTTTTGCAATCAGATAAATCGGGTGTGTAGAAACCACCAACCCCTGACTCCACCCTAACGTACTCAAAAGAGAGAACATACTGAAAACAAAAAAACGGAACATGACAGACCATCAATTTAAATTAGCTCGAAGCATGTTATAATATAACAAAGTTACAAAAATACCTAAGATTAATCGAATGAAGCATCGCTTCATGCTAATATTCCGTTAAAAATTCGAGGTTATTTCTATGAGTTCCTGCTCGCATGAACATCATGATTCTTTGCATGGTGTGCATGATCACCATAATGTCGCAAACCGTTTAGCTGAAGCAGAAAATTTATGTTCTGCGACTGGCGCACGACTTACGCCTTTGCGCAAAGAAGTTTTGGAACTCATTTTAAATGCTTCGGGCCCAATGGGCGCATATGACTTACTTGCACGCATAAAAAGTCAAACTGATCGCCCAGCTGCTCCTCCAACTGTATATCGAACTTTAGATTTTTTATTAGAAAAAGGTTTGATCCATCGCCTAACTTCTATTAATGCCTATATTCCCTGTTGCCACCCTCGTGAAGGTCATCAAGCAGCATTCTTGATTTGTACCGAATGCCACATGGTTAAAGAAGCCTCTTCTCAAGGTTTAACTCACCAGCTTGATCAACTTGCAGCGTCAGATGAGTTCGTAGCTCAACACAGCATTATTGAAATTTCGGGGAAATGCCAACAGTGCCGCACAACTCCTTAAATCCCGTATTAATTCAGCTTGAGCAGGTTTCTGTTCATCGCGATGATCGGGAGATTTTAAAAAAAGTTGATTTTTCTCTACATCAAAATGAAATTGTGTCTTTGATTGGCCCGAATGGTGCAGGTAAATCAACACTGATTAAAGTTCTACTCGGGATTCTCCAGCCAAGTAGCGGTCGTATTATCAATCATAAGAAACTTAAAATGGCTTATGTGCCACAAAAGTTCAATCCTTCACATAGCTTACCTTTGCGCGTTCAAGATCTACTTGATTTAGAAAAATGCAGCCCTGCCCTGCGTCAGGAAATTATTCAAGACACCGGTATTTCCAAGTTACAACAATCAAAAGTACAGCAACTTTCCGGTGGAGAGCGCCAACGGGTACTACTAGCACGTGCACTACTTCGCCAACCAGACATTTTAGTTCTTGATGAACCGATGCAAGGCTTAGATATTCAGTCAGAAGCTGAACTTTATGAGTATGTCCGTAGTTTACCTGAACGATATGGCTGTGCGATCTTAATTGTTTCCCATGACTTACAATGGGTGATGGAAGGAACACACCGTGTAGTATGTTTAAATAAACATATTTGCTGTAGTGGACTACCCGAGAATATTCAACAACATCCTGAATATCAGGCTATCTTTGGAACTCAACGGGTTTTCTATCAACATCATCATGATCACTGTGCTCACGGTGATGCTGCACACCCCTGCCCTCATAATGACCGCCCTCACATCCACCCAGAACCGGAAGCTTAAGCCATGATGGAATGGTTACAATTATTGTTGCCCGCATGGATTATGGGAACCTTGCTGGTGTTTTTGACTGCACCTCTTGGTTGTCTAATGCTTTGGAGACGAATGTCTTTTTTTGCTGACACCATGGCACACGGTACATTACTCGGGGTTGCCATTGCTGGTGCCTTAAGTCTTCCTCTTTGGCTTGGTGTTGCAGGCACTGCGGTTTTACTGGTCGCAATTTTATGGGCCCTACATGACAATCGCTTACCTAATGATGCTCTCTTAGCCTTATGTTCAGCGACATTACTCTGTAGCGGTTTACTGTTTATTCAACATGTTCCAAGTTTAAGACCAGAGCTTTTAAGTTATTTATTTGGTGATTTGCTCAGCATTGATTGGCCCGATTTACCCGTTTTCACTTTAGTTATTGCGATATCACTCGTGATTCTTTACCGCTTTTGGCAGCCGCAAATACAGTTTGCAATTGATCCTGATATTGCAATTAGTGAAGGGGTGAATGCAAACTGGCAACGTCTTATTTTCATGCTTTTATTGGCTTTATTTACTGTTTTAGCTTTGCGCGCTGTAGGTTCTTTGCTTATGGGTGCATTACTGGTAATACCTGCTTTAAGCGCCCGCTTACTAGCAAACTCACCAAAGCAAATGGTCATTTGGGCGTTTGTTTTGGCTCAAGTTGGGGTTAGTGTAGGCCTATGGTCAAGCGCAGCACTCAATATCTCTACAGGCTTGAGTATTGTTTTATGCATGGCATTAACTTTTGCCGTTATTTTTATAACTCAAAAGCTAAAAAATCAAACACAGGCGGCCTAAATTAGGACGCCTGATGAACCGTACTTAATAATAAAGCCGCACAGCTAAACATCACAGCAAAACCCCGATTCAAATATTTTTGCTGTTTAGGTGAGCGAAGTAGTCTTAAAACCTTTGATGCTAGACCTGTATATCCAGCCATGACAACCAAATCAATACTAATCATAGTCACAGCCATAATCAGGTATTGTATCCATTGAGGCTTACTCAAATCTAAAAACTGCGGCAAAACAGCCAATAGAAATACAATCGCTTTGGGATTACTAATATTGACCACAAAACCATTTAGTAATAGTGCGAATACAGATTTATCTCTTTTTTCTTGTTGAATTTCTATATCTTTTACAGGTGCTGTCCACTGTAAATAAGCGAGATATAACAAATAAATCACACCGAACCACTTAACAAACTGAAAAGCCAAAGGTGTCGTTGCAAATAAAACGCCTACGCCCGCTGCTACAATCATAATTTGAAGTAGCAAAGCAATTTGCAAACCGATTGCATTCCAATAGCCATGCCTAAAACCATAGTTTAGACCACTCGACATTGAAGCAATTGCTCCCGCACCCGGTGAGATACTGATTACCCAACAGGCCAACATATAAGCGAACCAAACTTGCAGAGACATAGCGAAAAATAGACTATAAAAGTGGAATTATACCGTTTTATAAAGCTATCTTGGTGAGAATTCAAACAATAAAATCAAGAAATAGACTACTAACAGCTCTTCGCATCAGGCACAATAATTAAAGCTCATACTAAATTATAATTGAGGAGATACCTTCCAATGACTGCTCAATCTGTCATTTTGCCGTTGCCATCAGATCATGCACGTTTTATTGTTCTTCGTTTAAAAGACTTATCAATTGATGAATTAAAAAAACAAATTGAAGCTTTATTTGAAGCACGTGATCGCCTCATCACTCAGCACTCTGATGCCCAAATTAAAACAGCAGTCGCTTTTGGTCCCGAACTATGGAAACAGCTCTATTCGCAAACTCCTGTAGGTTTTAAGCAGCTTGAACCAGAACAAGGTGCATTCAATATGCCAGCTGTGCCAGCAGATGTACTCATTCATATTGCCAGCATGCGTTCTGATATTTGTTTTGCATTAAGCCAAGCATTTTTTGAAGGTATTAAAGATAAAGTCGAAGTTCTGGATGAGCGTGTTTGCTTCCGCTATTTCGATGGTCGAGATATTACAGGTTTTATAGACGGTACGGAAAATCCTCAATTTCCAGACGACCGAGCTGAAACAGCACTCTTACCAGAAAGCACTGGGATATTTGCTGATGGTAGTTTTATATTTGCGCAGCGCTATGCCCATGATTTAGAAAAATGGAAAAAATTGAAAGTTGATGCGCAAGAAAATGTTATGGGCCGCACCAAACTCGAATCTATTGAATTAGATGATGACGTTAAACCAGAAAACGCCCATGTTGCCCGTACTGTTGTCGAAGATGATGAAGGCGAAGAAATGGAAATCTTACGCCATAGCCTGCCTTATGGAGATGGTCGAGGTGATCAGGGCTTATTTTTCATTGCCTATACTAAAGACCTCACCATTATTGATGCCATGTTAAAGCGCATGTTCGGCACAAGTGGAGATGGTATTCACGACCGCTTATTGCACTTTGTGACACCACTTGATGGCGCTTATTATTTTGCACCTAGTGAAGAGTTGCTAGAAGAAATTTTAGAGAACTAAAAATAAAAAAAGAGGAGCTTAAGCTCCTCTTTTTTTACACTCTCATTCTTAGAAAGGAATACGCTTATATTTACGATATTCTGGTTTCCAGAACGATTGATCAATTTTTTGCTGTAGCAAATCATCACTAATCGTTACCGCTACACCGTCAGCCATAGCAGCTTTCGCAACTTCGAACGCAATAATTCTAGAAACTTGTTGAATTTCACCCAACGGTGGTAATAAATCAGCTTGTGGATCTTTAAGCAATGGAGAACAATTTGCTAAAGCACTACTTGATGCCATTAACATATTTTCTGTAACACGCTTAGCGCCTGACGCCACTACTCCCAAGCCAATGCCCGGGAAAATGTACGAGTTATTACACTGCGAAATATTGTAAAGTTTGCCATGATGATTCACAGGAGCAAACGGACTACCTGTTGCAATTAAGGCTTTGCCTTCAGTCCACTCCACAATATCAGCAGGCACTGCTTCAACGCGTGAAGTCGGGTTCGACAATGGCATAACAATTGGTCGTTCACAATTTGCCGCCAAAGTCCTAATGATTTCTTCTGTGAACAAACCTGGCTGTCCAGAAACACCAATTAACACGGTAGGCTTAGCATTTTTAACAACATCAAGTAGTGAGATTACTTCTTCGATATTGCCCCACTGATCAACTACCTCAGCTTTTTGCGCTAACTTACGTTGGAAGTCTAGCAAGTTTGGTTGATTCTCGGTGATCAAACCAAAACGGTCTACCATATAAACACGAGCACGCGCTTCTGCATCGGTTAAACCTTCAGCAACCATTTGTGCAACAATTTGTTCTGCAATACCACAACCTGCTGAACCTGCACCCAAGAACGCAATTTTTTGATCTTTTAATTGCTTGCCCGCCGCACGGCTTGCAGCAATCAAGCTACCTACAGATACCGCTGCTGTTCCTTGAATATCATCATTAAAACAACAAATCTTATCGCGATATTTCTCTAAAAGTGGCATCGCATTTTTTTGTGCGAAATCTTCAAACTGAATTAATGCTTTTGGCCAACGACGCTTCACGGCATCAATTACCATATCTACAAATGCGTAATATTCATCACCGCTAATACGCGGCTGACGCCACCCCATGTAAATCGGGTCATTTAACAACTGAGGATTATTGGTTCCCACATCAATTGTGATTGGCAAGGTATAGGCTGGACTAATTCCGCCACAAGCCGTGTAAAGCGAAAGTTTTCCAATAGGAATACCCATTCCGCCAATGCCTTGGTCACCAAGACCTAAAATACGCTCACCATCTGTAATCACGATTACTTTTACATTATTTTTATTTACGTTTTGCAAAATATCATCAATCACATCACGATCTGGATATGAAATAAAAACACCGCGATGACGACGATAGATATCAGAGAAACGCTGACATGCTTCACCCACGGTTGGGGTATAGATAATCGGCATCATTTCTTCAAGATGATTTTCGATTAAATGATAGAACAAGGTTTCGTTAGTATCTTGAATATTACGCAAATAGATATGTCGATTGATATCATCAGTGAAAGCGCAATATTGCTGATAAGAGCGCTGGCTTTGCTCTTCAATAGTTTCAATAATATGGGGGAGTAAACCGTGTAAGTTAAAGTTACTTCTTTCTTCTTCAGTGAAAGCCGAACCTTTATTTAAAAGGGGTAACTCTAAAAGTGTAAAACCTGCATATGGGATATAAAGGGGATGTTTACTTGGGTGTCCTGATATCATTGCCTATCTCATTTTCCAGCTTAGAGTAGAGAAAAACACGTTTTGTATGGTCTCTAAAACTCTTTGTGCGTATAAGCTTAAGCCTAATTAGCTCAAAATAGGTATTTTAAACCGTGATGTTAAAATTAAAGACTATTTAGTTAAAACATGATTAAAAATTAACAATAAATATCAACATGTTAATAATTTTATATTTTTTAAAAATCTTTTATTACCTTATGTTTAAAAGCCTAAACTATATATTTTAATACTATTAGATATTTCCACAGGAAATAATGATGGATTTACTCCCTATTTTTCTTATTAAAAATCTCCAGAAGGCTTGTATTTGTTTGTTTTTAGAATAGTGAAGCAATCTACCCTACAATATTCATTTAAGAAATAATCCTCAGTTAGTTGAACAAAAAGAATTACTGGAATATTAAATCCACTCCCCTAACTCACAGGAAATTTGCTATATTTGACGTTTTTCTGCGACATCTATTTTCGATTGATATGAATACGGCAATACAAGCAGCTCTCGACCATGCAGTGCAAAATCTTCAACAAGAAGGTGTGCTTCCTTCCGACTGGAATAATACAAGCAACTTAACGCGCACCAAAGACCGAAGCCATGGCGACTTTGCTTCTAATATTGCCATGATCGGCTCGAAAGCTGCTGGTATGAAACCACGTGATTTAGCTGAGAAAGTTCTAGCTGCATTACCAGAAGTAGCAGATATCAGTAAAGCTGAAATTGCAGGTCCTGGTTTTATTAACTTCTTTTTAAATGCAGATCAGCGCTTTGCTATTCTTGACCAGATTCAAGCACAAAAAGAAATTTTTGGTCGCAGTCAGGCAAACGCAGCGAAAAAGATCCAAGTCGAATTTGTTTCTGCGAACCCAACGTCTAGCCTACATGTAGGTCATGGCCGTGGTGCTGCATATGGTATGACTGTTGCCAAGTTACTTGAAGCAACAGGTGCTAAAGTTGACCGCGAATATTATGTGAATGATGCTGGTCGTCAAATGGATATTTTGGCGACTTCTACTTATTTGCGTTATTTAGAATTACTAGGTCAAAACCTTGTATTCCCTAAAAATGCTTATCAAGGCGATTACGTAAAAGAAATAGCACAGACTATTATTGATAAAGATGGCAACGCATACCTTCGTGAAGTGGCTGATGTCTATAAAGATGTGCCAGAAGACGTACAATATGCAGAAGAACTAGATAGCGACGGCAATAAAGTCGTTTTATCTGGCGACAAAGAAAAACATATTGATGGTCTTATTGCCAACTCACAACAATTACTAGGTGAAGGCTACCGCGTATTCCATCAAGCTGCTCTTCATGCCATTTTAGATGATATTAAAGATGACCTTGCTGACTTTGGTGTAACGTTCAATCAATGGTTTAGTGAAGCCTCTCTTAGCGCAAAAATTGACGAAGCTTTAGAAACGCTTGATCAACGCGGTTTCCTTTATGAAAAAGATGGCAACATCTGGTTTAAATCGACTGAATTTGGCGATGAAAAAGACCGTGTTGTTAAACGTCGTAATGGTCAAACCACCTACTTTGCATCAGACATTGCTTACCACTTAAATAAATTACAACGTGGTTATACCGACCTGATTGATATTTGGGGCTCTGATCACCACGGCTATATTTCTCGCGTAAAAGCGGCAATTGATGCGATGGGTTACGACTCTAAAAAATTGACTGTACTTTTGGTTCAGTTCGTAAGTTTATGGCGTGGCGGCGAGATGGTTCAAATGTCATCTCGTTCAGGTCAGTTCGTGACTTTACGTGACTTACGCAAAGAAGTAGGTAATGACGCGGCTCGCTTCTACTACGTGATGCGTAAGAGTGAACAACACATTGATTTCGACCTTGACCTTGCTGTGTCACAAAGTAAAGACAATGCTGTGTACTACATTCAATATGCACATGCACGTATTTGCCGTATGTTAGAAAAAGCATTAAACACAGGCTTACAGTTCGATATAGATGCTGCACGTACACACGCTACTCGCCTATCTCTTGATGCTGAAACTGAGATTCTTGCTAAACTGGCAGCTTATCCAGATGCAGTGTTGCGTGCTGCAAATGCGTATGAACCACATCAGGTGGGTAACTACTTAAAAGAGTTAGCTGCTTTGTTCCACGCTTGGTATAATGAACATAAAGTATTAAGCGATGATGCTGAGCTTACACAAGCACGTTTGTTACTTTCAATCAATGTACAACAAGTGTTGCGCAATGGTTTAGAATTGCTTGGCGTATCTGCACCAGAATCTATGTAAAAATTATATTGCATGACAGTAAAATAAAGGTCATGCAACATATAGTAAGCAGTGGTTTGTAGAGTTAAAATAGCTTATACAAGCCACTGTTTTTAGCATCGTAATACGAGAATCAAACTCGAATTAAAACAATCAAAATACAGAGGAATAATCCACGTGTTTGGCAAAACGCAACGCGGTGTATCTGAAAGACCTAACAAGCCTAAAAAGCCCCTAATTCCCAAATGGTTAGGGACACTTGTCGCTATTTTAGCGGTCTTATGTATCGCTGTAATGCTTATGCTTTGGAAACCTTGGCAACCTGTTCCTGCAAAAAATCAGATTACCTCTGAGCATTATCAAGAAGAAGATACAAATAAAGACTATCGTTTCTACGATCTATTACCCCAACAGCAAGTCACGCCTATTCCGGAACAAGCGATTCCTGAAAGCAAAAACCAAGGCACAGCCATGATTGTTGAGGCACCAAGCGCAGCTCAACCAGCGGCTTCAGAAAGTGCAGGAATTGATACCAATCAATCAGCCACAACTCCTCAGCAACCTACTTATATTTTACAAGTTCGCAGCTATAATGACCCAGATCAGGCTGATGCTCGTCGTGCAGAAATCATTTTAAATGGCTTATCTGCCGATGTAGTTAAGAGTACTGAAAATGGGCAAATATGGTACCGTGTTATTTCAGGGCCTTATGACTCCCAAGATGCTGCTTTAGCTGCTCAACAGACCTTACAACATAGCGGCATTGACTCTATCGTGATCAAACGCAAGTAAACTACAAATAAAAAGGAACAAATAATTGTTCCTTTTCTTTTAAATATCAGCACAATTCCTTTCATTAGAACCCATTCCCTTCTGTTTCGCTTTCTGAAACGCGGGTCTTTGCTGAATACGATGTAAAAAAGCCTGAATATTAGGGTATTTTCCTTGCAAGCGTGATTGCAAAGCTTCTAAAGGGAAACTCATTTGAATATCAGCAAATGAAAAGTCACCTGCGAAATATTCATGCTCTGCCAAATAGTTTTCTAAAAAACTAATATGATCTTTCATACGTGGGCGAACAAAATTTGCCTTCACCCCTTCCGTGATTTTTTTTGCTACTGGCTGAATTAACCATGGCACATGCTTATTTACACTATTCATGACCAAAGTCATGACTAAGAGTGGCATGAGTGAGCCTTCGGCATAGTGCATCCAATAAATATACTGCTGTAAATTTTGAGCTTGCGTAGGTTTGAATTGTTGCTTCTGATCATAACGTTGCTGTAAATATTCCAAGATTACAGCTGACTCTGCGATGACTTGATCATCATCTGTCAAAATTGGAGCTTTACCTAAAGGATGAATACATTTCAATGTTTCTGGAGCGGAATAGTTAGGTAGGCGCTGATAATAATGAATATCATAATATAAGCCTAATTCTTCTAAAGCCCATAAAATTCGAAACGATCGCGAACATTCCAGGTGGTGTAAACTAATCATGTTATTGCCTGCTTTTATTTTTCTTTTTACATAAAAAACAGCATGTGAACATGCTGTTTTATTCCATTTGCGGGATGGATATAAAATCATCCACTCCCACAAAATAACATTTTTAAATTGTAACAAGCACAGTATGAATGTCTAAACTACGTAACAAAGTTTTAGTGACCGGAGTTTTACTGCATACCACTAAGATTTTTTGCTGAAGTTCTTCATCTGGTAAATCTTTAAAAACAATACGACGTTCTATATGTTCTTCATGCTCTCTATTGGTATGAAAATCAATTTCAACCAAGAACTCACCAAAATCATAACCTTTATGCTTCGCATACATTCTTAAAGTAATGAGCGTACAAGCGGCTAAACTTCCAGTAAGCAAATCATAAGGCGCTGGGCCTTGATCTTGCCCTTCAAGCTTTTCAGGCTCATCACAAAAATATTGATGACGCCCACTGGTAATCTCACCCTTCCATTGCTCAGCAAGGGGCTTCGCTTTACTGTTTGCGATTACTGCTGTCATTTTGATGCTCTCATTTGACCTGGAAGAACAGGAGCTTCTAAACGAGCACCAACATAATCTGGAATTTCACCAAAACGCGCATCGTGATTAACCCATTGCTCACGGGCTTCTTTTAAATCATCCATGGTACGTGCAACAAAATTCCACCAGAGCAAGATTGGCGTTTCAAAAGGTTCACCCCCAATTAAGAGAACGCGATTACCTTTTTTTACTTCTATTTCAATTTCGTTTAGACCAGTATCTAATACAACCATATTGTCAGCAGTTAACTCATGGCCATTCACATGAGCCATACCCTCAAGGGCCATAAAACCATATTCATAATTAGGATTTAATGGAATACGTGTTTTAGTATCTTGGGCAGCAATTAAGTCAACACCAACTAAAGGCGTATGTACCACTACTGGAGATGTAGTTGCCAAATATTCACCCACAAGAACAGTAAATTCCAGACCATCCTTTTCAACAATAGGCAGCTCAGGGTAATGTTCAAATTTCGGATCCATATTGCGCTTATGATCTGGCAAAGCAATCCAAAGCTGAGCAGCATGCATCTGAGTTTCGATATCCGGTGCAACTTCTGTATGCGAAATGCCGCCACCTGCCGTCATCAAATTAACTTGTTTAGGACGAATAAGCTGTTTTGAACCCAAACTATCGGTATGCATCATGGTTCCTTCAATCATCCAAGTGAAGGTTTGCAAACCAATATGAGGATGAGGGCCAACATCTAGCCCATTTCCCGCTGGAAAAGTGACTGGACCCGCATGATCTAAGAAACACCATGCACCGATCATTCGTTTTTGTCGGCTAGGTAAAGCCCGCTTAATGACTGTCCCCTGTCCAATTTCAGCAGAGCGAATTGGAAATTCCTGAAGAAACTGATTGGCAAATTTTTCGCAATCCTTTGAATCAGAAATATCGTAATCATTATTATTGCTCATGATATTACTCTCTTTTACCTATGCTTTTGCAATGAGTTGTTGTACTGATCTTAACAATACACTCATTATTCAATATAGTCTTTTAGTAATACACAGGGTGTTATGGATGAGACAATAATTTTTTAATTATAGAAAAATCAAGGTGACATGAAAAATGCTCAAGCAGATTGATCTTTAGCAAGCTGCTTTAGGTTCTTCATGAATTGCCCAAATTGCGGTAAAAATTCTTGAAATAACGGATGTTCCCGATTTTCCAACATAACTTCACTAAAAAGTTTTAACCCGACTCCAAAAGATTTTGTAGTCTCATCATCAAAAAAATCTGCTTTTTTTAACCGCTCAACAATTTCAAAGATATCGTCATGATTCCCCGCATAAAACTCAAGACGTTCGGTATATGTAGAAGCTTCTCCCTTTGCATTCTTTAAATGTTGCACAGTGACATAATATTGATGTTGTTTCATATATAAATTCTCTATTAAAAATTTAATGACTTTTGATGATTTCAACCTGCATAAGATTGACTTCAAACTGGCTAAATACGGTTTTTAAAGAAGCTAAAAATTGCTCCTGTTTAGCCTCCGTTAAATCTGCACAGCGAATTTGCAATAATTGACTACTCTCAACTGCCGGTAAGTTAAATTTAGCTTCATCTCGTTGTGGCTGACGATTTGAAATTAAACCAGCTCCCACTAAGTCACTTACTACTCGATAGACTGTAGCTAAACTTAACTTCTGTTTTTGTGCATATAGCTTTTGATAAATTTGTTTAACAGTTAGATCTTCTGCTTGCTGTTGAATTAAAGACAAAACAGCAAGTCTTGGATGAGTGACTTTTAGGCCCGTTTCTTTGATTTTATGCTCTAGCTCTAACATTTCTATTTCCAACTTATAGCCGCCCAATCGCAACCGCAGCTTGATCAATTTTTTCAGCAATTTGATAAATCTGCTCTTGCTGTAAACTCACCGAATTCAACTTCAAACGTAAGGCTGTTTTTAGATTTTCCATCGCACGGTGAATTTCAATTAGTTCATCATTACTGTGAATTTCACGTCTAAGTCGTAATTTTTCTAATAGCTCGGTCAACTTGTCTTGTTGTTCGGTTAAGTAAGCTTTACCAAATTCTGTGATTTGATATTGCTTACGTTCTACGTCTAACAAAGTAATGAAATTCATTTCTTCCAGACTGGTTAAAGTTGGGTAAATAGTACCTGCACTTGGTGTATAGCCGTCGCCCACGAAATCACTTATTTCTTTAATAATTTCATAGCCATGCTTTGGACTTTGCTGAATAAGATGAAGTACTAAAAGTTTCATTCTGCCCGCTTCAAAAAGTCTCCCACGGCGCCCTGAACGGTGATGGCCACCATGATGTTCGTGGTGTTCTGCATGATGATGTTCTGATTGTTTTTTCATCTTTAAAAACTCAAAATGATCAATTTACAGTTACTAAGATATATCTTAATATATCTTTTATCAAGTATAAGTAATAAGAATATCTTTATCATTTTGATAATTATTCAAATTAATTTTAAATTCTAAAACTTAAGTAATAAAAAAGGACGCTAATGCGTCCTTTTCTTTACCAACAAGCAGAGGAAAATTATTCCCACTCGATCGTTGCTGGTGGTTTAGATGACACGTCGTATACAACACGTGATACATCTTTAATTTCATTCATAATACGCGTTGAAATTTTATCAACCAATTCGTATGGTAAATGTGCAAAACGAGCTGTCATAAAGTCAACTGTTTCAACTGCACGAAGTGCGATCACCCACGCATAACGACGGCCATCACCGACTACACCAACTGACTTAACAGGTTGGAACACAGCAAATGCTTGAGCTGTTTTGTCATACCAACCGCTGTCGCGTAGCTCTTGCATAAAGATGTCATCAGCAAGACGAAGAATATCTGCATATTCTTTTTTCACTTCACCCAAAATACGAACACCTAAACCTGGACCCGGGAACGGATGACGGTAAATCATGCTGTGTGGCAAGCCAAGTGTTGTACCTAATCTACGTACTTCATCTTTAAACAAGTCACGTAAAGGCTCAACCAATTCAAATTCTAAATCTTCTGGTAAGCCGCCCACGTTGTGGTGAGATTTAATAACGTGTGCTTTGCCTTGTTTGCTTGCAGCAGATTCGATCACATCTGGGTAAATCGTACCTTGTGCCAAGAATTTCACGCCATCAAGTTTACGTGCTTCTTCAGCAAAAACTTCAATAAACTCACGACCAATGATTTTACGTTTTTTCTCTGGATCAACTTCACCAGCCAATGCAGTTAAGAAACGTTCTTCAGCATCTGCACGAATTACACGGATACCCATGTTTTCAGCAAACATTTGCATTACTTGGTCGCCTTCGTTTAAACGAAGCAAACCGTTATCAACAAATACGCATGTTAACTGGTCGCCAATTGCTTTGTGTAAAAGCGCAGCAACTACAGATGAGTCAACACCACCAGAAAGACCTAAAAGAACTTTTTCATCACCAATTTGTTTACGTAGCTGTTCCACACGCAAATCAATGATGTGTTCAGGTGTCCAAAGGCCACCACATCCACAAATTTTATGAACAAAATTTGCAAGTAATTCTTCACCTTTTGCCGTGTGCGTTACTTCTGGGTGGAATTGCACACCATAGAAACGGCGTGTTTCGTCACTTACAGCAGCAACAGGACAACTTGGTGTGCTTGCAGTAATACTAAAACCTTCTGGAATCTGGCTCACTTTGTCGCCATGGCTCATCCAGACATGAAGTTGGCCTTCACGATCTTGTAAGTTGCCAATCAGTTGGTCTCGTTTAACGATATCAACTTCGGCATAACCAAACTCATGTACAGTACCCGGCTCAACTTTACCGCCTAACTGTTCAGACATGGTTTGCAAACCATAGCAAATACCCAATACTGGAACACCCAACTCAAACACCACTTGCGGTGCACGTGGGCTGCCTTCTTCATGCACACTCTCAGGTCCACCTGACAAAATAATGCCATTTGGCTTAAAAGCGCGAACGTCTTCTTCAGACATATCAAAAGCATACATTTCAGAGTAAACACCGGCTTCACGTACACGACGTGCAATGAGCTGGCTATATTGAGAGCCGAAATCCAGAATCAGGATACGATCTTCAGTAATTTGAGTATTGGTAGTCATGACAAACCACTAAATGGCAAAAGAATTAAGCGCGCCATTTTAACATTTTTCACGCTTCGGCGCACCGCAAATCATCATATATCTTATTTTTTTCATTTCTAAACCATTTCTATACTTAAATTCTTTGATATAAATCAATATTTACTTATATTTATCAACCATCTGTATTAATCTTAAAAACTTCACACGTATTGATAAATTCATCACATTCTATGCAACATCACCATGAATTTGATGATAAGATTACCCGATAAAACAGGCATTACCATGGAAAGGTAAATACCATAAGCGATATTTGTCTGTGCTTAAACAATTATCCATTTTTATGGCTTGTTGCCCCCTATCAAAATCAATAGAAATCCAAGGAACAACAATGCTTCAAACTATGATTGCAGATTTCCAGCAACATTTTTGGTTGTATATCTCTATTCCTTTTATGAGTGGTTTAATTGGCTACATCACCAAGGTGATTGCCATTCAAATGATGTTTTCACCACTTGAATTTAAAGGCATTAAACCATTTCTAGGTTGGCAAGGCATCGTGCCACGCAAAGCTGAGAAAATGGCAACAATCGCTGTTGAACTGATGACAGCCAAGCTCATTAAACCTGAAGAAATTTTTGCCCGCCTCGATCCTAAACGTATTGCCAAAGAAATAGAAAAACCCTTGCTTGCCGCAGCTGAAGATATTACCCGTGATGTTGCGCAAGAATATCAGCCTGGGTTATGGGAAGGCATGCCCGAGTTTGCTCGCCAAAGACTGATTCGCCGTGTGCAATCGAAAGCACCCGAGATTGTTGAACACATCATGAGTGAAGTACAACGTGATGTGAACCGATATTTTGATATTAAACATCTTGTGATTAGCAATTTGCTTAAAGACAAACGCCTACTCAACAATATTTTTAAACGAGTGGGCAAACAAGAATTTAAATTTTTCAGTAATGTCGGATTTTTCTTCGGTTTTGGTATTGGTGTGATTCAAATGTTTTGCTGGATCGTCACGCAAGGAAAATACCCATGGATGCTTCCAATGTTTGGCGGCTTTGTGGGTTTTTTCAGTGACTGGATTGCACTGCAAATGATGTTTAGACCTCTTTATCCTAAAAAAATATTTGGTTATACATGGCAAGGTTTATTCATTAAACGTCAAAATGAAGTTGCAGCCGACTATGCTGCGCTCATTTCTAAACAGCTTCTGACTTCACGCCATATGATGGAAGAATTATTTTCTGGCACACATTCTGCGCGTGTTATTGATCTGGTTAACCGTCATGTAAAACAAGAAATTGATATGCAAGCAGGCGTTATTCGTCCGTTGGTCGTATATGCAATTGGCGGAGAAAAATATCAAGATATGAAATCGCAAGTTGCGGAACGCATTCTGCAACGGCTTCCAGAAACAATGAAATACGTAGAATCTTATGCAGAAGATGCTATGAATATTCGCAGTACTTTAATTGAACGTATGCAAAAATTAACACCATCTGAATTTGAAGGCATGTTACGTCCTGCGTTCAAAGAAGATGAATGGGCACTCATTGCAGTGGGTGCAGTACTTGGTTTTGTTGTTGGGGAATTGCAAATCCAGTTTATGCTCTAATCTTACAAGCCTAGAAATAAAAAAAACCGGATGAATTGATCATCCGGTTTTTATTTTGTCTTAAATATTATTTCTCGATTGCATGGTCCAGACTAATACGCCCAGCGCCATGAAGCATCAGGAAGAATAAACCACCCGCCATTGCAAGGTTTTTCATAAAATGGATGCCATTGTTATATTGCGCCGCTGCATCAGCACCACCTTGGTGGAATAAAAATGCGGTAAGAATACTAAAGATCCCAAGCCCAAAAGCCGCAAAACGTGCCTGAAAACCAAATAACAAGGCTAAACCACCACCGAATTCAACCAAAATAACTAAAGGAAGAATTCCGGCTGGAACCCCCATTGCTTCCATATATCCAGCAGTTGCTGCATAACCGGTAATTTTCCCCCAACCTGCAACAAGGAAGATATAGGCGATAAGAAGACGCGCAATGAGGCTAATGAAACTGTCTGCGCCTGATTGCGTTACGATATTTTTGACCACTACATTTGGATTAAACATATTGCCACCTTTATTTAAATACTTATTTATTGATGAGCTCATTCTAGGTTTGGGACATTGATAATTAAATACTCAAAATCCATATATATCGTTGCATAAACGAGATGATCAATTTGTATTTTTTTGATGTTTTATACTGACTTTCCATAGGCTCACTGATAGGATTTGAGCACGGTTTACCACTTGCTCTTATCATGGAACTTCTTGATTTTATTCTACACGTTGATCAACATCTCGCCGAATTTATTATAAATTACGGGACGTGGATTTATGGCATTTTATTTTTAATTATTTTTGTTGAAACCGGTTTAGTGGTTATGCCGTTCTTACCGGGAGATAGTTTGCTATTCGCAGCTGGTGCCTTAGCCGCATCTACAGGTGCGATGGATCCGTGGATATTGGGCACTCTACTCTTCATTGCTGCCGTTTTAGGTGATACGGTAAACTACCATATTGGACGTTTTATCGGTCCACGTGTGTTTGAAATGAACTCTCGATTTATTAATAAACAGCACTTATTTAAAACTCAAGAATTCTTTGCTCGCCATGGTGGCAAAACCATTATCTTTGCCCGTTTCATTCCATTTGCCCGTACCTTTGCACCTTTTGTTGCTGGGGCTAGTAGCATGAACTATAAGTTTTTCCTAACTTATAATATTATTGGCGCATTCTGTTGGGTCGCTTCTTTTGTAACTTTAGGCTACTTATTTGGAAATATGCCAATCGTTAAAGATAATTTTACCCATCTTATTTTTGGCATCATTATTATTAGCGTTTTACCAGGCATCATCGCATTTATACGTGAAAAACTAAAAAATCGAAAAACCAACGTTTGAGATTAATTTAGAAAAACCGGAATACCACTGGAAGCATACATAAAATAAGTAACATGGCCGATCCTTTATATAAATGATCGGCTTTTATTTTTTTGATTGGACCCGTTAACAATGCCCGTCCAAAAATCATCCAGAAACTTGCAGCCGGAATTAAGATCAATGAAAAAACACCAAACACGATGAGAAAGTTTTCAGGCGAATTCCATGCTTCAGCAGGAAAGATCCCCGCTGCAAACAACAAGGCTTTAGGATTTTTTAAGGTAGATAAGAATAATTGACGAGGGCGAATATTACGGTGACTTTGACTGAACTGTTGTAAGTGGGTGTTCTTCCATAAGTGAAAAGCAAGCCAGAATACATAGAACACACTCGTAATATGCAAAATGAGCAGCAGTGCTGGCCAGATTGGAGCAGCTAAATGTATAAATACAGCCCAAAAGCTAATCCCGTAGGCATAGCCTAACCATTCCATTGGAATAAGCCAGAATGCTTTAGATAAACCTTGAGAATGAGCAGCGGTTGCAAGTAAAGCATTTGTCGGCCCCGGAATGAGCAAAACAGCCAACATTGCCAATACAAAAAACCAACTCTCAATCATAAAATTTCCACAACATCCAAGATGGGGCCACCTTAAACGAAATAGGTAAAATATAGCAAGTTGATGAGGGCTTTTGATTATAGAAAATACAAGATTTATGAAGCTTGAAAATTTAAAATATATTGATTTATATTAATTTTATTATGAAACATTTTGCTAAACTTTATTCATCACAATATGCCTTAACTAGCATATTGTGATGCAAAATCGACTATTAATTCGTCTTTTTTCGAACAATAATCGGGCAATTTTTAAATTGAGCAGCCTGAACGATTGCTTCTTGTTGACCTAAAACACGTGAAAGCTCAGTGTTTTTCGTTGAAGAAGATTGTCCCATATTTACAGAGATGGATGGACCGAATCCCCAACCGCCTCGTCCCCAGCCGCCACCGAGTCCAAGTCCAACACCCATACCGGTACTTTTCGGGGTTTGTACTCCATTGTCGATATATTGTTGAATACGGTTATATTCACTTTGCAGCTGTTGGCAGCCCAAAGATTGATATTGTGTCGGAGACACGTAAGTCGGTTTTACCGTCGTAGCACAAGCGCCTAGTAATAAAGTGGCTGCCACCAAAGGCACAATATATAAGCCTTTCATCATTTTTCTCTTATCGTTTTGGCTCAATCTCACCAAACAATGTCTCATAAGCCTGAGTCAATTTATGTTCTGGTGCCAAATGAGCCAAAGGTAAATTTTTCTGATGCGATTCTTTCATTAAAACCGAAGGCGGTAACATGCTATTAAGTACAGGCAACCCTTCATCTTTCAACTGCTGAACCACTTCCCGAGGTAATTTTGCTTGAGCTTGAAATTGGTTGACAACAATTCCTTCAATTTCCAAGCGATCATTATGATCATCTTGCGTTTCGAGAACATTTTCAATCAATGTTTGTAACGCGCGCTTTGAAAAGACATCACAATCGAAGGGAATTAAGACTTTATCTGCTGCTATCAGTGCTGACAAAGTAAAAAAGTTAAATGCAGGTGGTGTATCTATATAGATACGATCATATCGTCCAATTAAGTTTTGAATTGAATCACGCAGTTTATAAATTTTATGTTTACTTTCAAGAGCATGTTCAAGAGCACCAAGTGTTGGGCTAGCAGGAAGCACGTCTAATTTTGCAAAAGGAGTTGAATGCACAAAGCTATCAATATCTTTATTTCGTGGGGCTTTTAAAATCGAACCTAATGCATTACCGATTAAACCTTTTTGTTGATTGTTTCCCAACACATCATCAAAGAAATTTTCGATATTTGGTTCTATAATTGATTTTTCAGCAGAATAGGTTGCGTCATCCCCTAAAAGGTATTGACTAGAATTAGCTTGAGGATCAAGATCAATGACCAATGTCCTGAAGCCATGTTTGGCACTAATTGCGGCCAAATTTACAGTAATACTTGATTTCCCTACACCGCCTTTTTGGTTAAACACCACACGAGTTAACATGTTTCCCTCTGTATATTTTTTTTACTGTACGCAGTTTAACCTAGAGCTTAAGCAAAAAGGCAAAGAATGTAGAACAATTAAGCAAAAACAGGCTTCACAATCACTAAAATAATAATAGCAATAAATGCGATAGTACTAATCATTAAACCAGCCCTACGTTGTGCCAATAAAAGAGTGTCATCTTTTTTAAAGACTTTTATAAGGGAAGATAACAAGACTAAAAATAGAATAATTTTAGCGTAAAACCACGGCTGTACCTGAAAGTCTTTCATGACCAATAAAATTGCGCCAGTAATAAAAACCACGGTAAATGATAGATGTTGTAAGGCAACTAATATTTTACGTCCCGCCGGATTTGGTTGTTCACCTTGCACGCCTACAAACAGAGTTGAAGCGCGTAATACAAAAACCATAAGTGCGGCAGCCACCGCGGTCATGTGAATAATTTTAGTTAGTAAATGTGCATCCATGAAATTAACCCTTAGCTTTTAGGTGCATGTGCACATTCTGGGCTAGCAGGTACCTGACCTTGCCACTCACTTGGTAAATAGGCATGAATTGCTAATGCATGAATTTGCCCGGGATTTATCAAATCTGAAGCTAAGGCATAAACTTTTTGATGACGTTGAACCAAACGTAATCCATTAAATTCATCACTCACTACAATCACTTTAAAATGTGATTCTTTACCTGGGAAATAACCACCGTGTCCGGCAGATTCATTGATGACTTCTAAATGACTGGGTGCAAGGGTTTGTAACCGTTCAATCAATTGTTGTTCAAGGCTCATAGCTTTTCCTTTTACGATTATTCGTATATTTGAACCTAGTATACCCTGTCTGTACACAAACAAAAGTTGCTCTTGTACGCTTTGGCTTCAAACAAAATGTCTATTTATTCGGCAACTTATCGATAAAAATACTTCTAAATACTCATTTCTGTTTTTATTTTATGCAATCAGCATAATTATTTGCATAAAGTTGTTGACCCATGTTTCGCTTAATGTATTATAAGCGGCACGCGGGA
This sequence comes from Acinetobacter calcoaceticus, assembly GCF_900520355.1. Classification (NCBI taxonomy): domain Bacteria; kingdom Pseudomonadati; phylum Pseudomonadota; class Gammaproteobacteria; order Moraxellales; family Moraxellaceae; genus Acinetobacter; species Acinetobacter calcoaceticus. The sequence continues at coordinate 3,768,779 of NZ_LS999521.1, forward strand.
ATAGCTCAGTTGGTAGAGCATAACCTTGCCAAGGTTGGGGTCGCGAGTTCGAGTCTCGTTTCCCGCTCCAAATTGGTTTTTTTTGAGAAAGTTTTCGTAAAAACTGCTTATATATGCGGGAATAGCTCAGTTGGTAGAGCATAACCTTGCCAAGGTTGGGGTCGCGAGTTCGAGTCTCGTTTCCCGCTCCAAATTTAAAAAGCCCTAGTCGAAAGACTGGGGCTTTTTTCTTTTTATTGACTCATAATTTTTGCGGTCTATCTATTCACAGCGTACTTTATTGAGAATAGCTCAGCTCAAGGGCAAGTATTTCATTACTAGATTCACATTTTTAAATCGCCAGTTATAACGATTTAATCTCGTTATACTTATAAGGCGTTGGGGTTATTCGATGCATAGATATAAATGGTAATAATTGAAAACAATCCAGATTAAAGCATTCTATATTGCGGCTCTGCTGTAAGCATATCGAAAAGATAAAGTTAGAATCATACATATAGCTTTCAAAATAATACTCTTCTGTCTTTTGAGTAGCATGGGTTGAATCGAGAAATTGTATACGTTCAGACAACACATGAAAGTTGAGCATTTTTAAATGTCGGCTCATTCCTTCGCCAGTACATTTAATATAGGCTTCTTTTAAAGTCCATATTTGAAAAAACCGCTGATATACACTGAATGGATCAATCAGTTCATTTCCCTTAATCCATTCAATTTCACTCGGTGCTAACACACTATCAACACGCATCCAATCGAACACACGATCCACTTGTTCAATATCAACTCCTATTTCCCCTTCTTCAGTCACAGCAAGAATAATAACGTCCGCTGAGTGAGTAAGATTAAAATACACCGCCTTGCTACCTTCTACAAAAGGCTTGCCGTTGGGATGTAATTGAATATTAACTTCATGGGGTGAGATGCCTAGCTTATCCGCCAAGACAGTCTTCACTAACACACGAGAGATCAAGAAAAGACGAGCCGCCTTAGAGTGATATTGATCATATCTCAGCTTCTCTGCCGAACTGAGAAAGCCGAGATAATGACTCACTACCAAATGATCTTGTGGTACCCGTGAAACTGGGCAGACATAGACCTGCACTTGGGCACTATTAGACATTAGGAAGCTGTGGTGCTGATGTACTTGGTCAGAACTGGTGCGAGATAGTCAGAAACCGCATCTACATGTGTAACGTGCGGATTATGGCCTGCACCAGCGATGATATGCACAGGAATATCAGGATTTATTGTCGTAACCATTGGGTCGTTCTCTCCCACAATAATCTCGATTTTAGATCGAAGCTCATCCAGCAAAGTCGCTTGAGTTGCTCGCTGTTCTGGCAAATTAATGCGGTGCATATATTCACTAATATGCTTGGCTACCGACAGTCGACGTAATGAATCCATCGCATAACCAACAGACGGATTTTGTTGTCCATCTGGATGTAGGTCTTTAGCAATCATATCTTTTGGCACAAAACGGAAAATCAGATTAGATATAGTTTTTATCTGAAACATTTTAGCGGCCTGCGCCTGAACAAAATAAGGCGATATGAGGATAAGACGCGCAACTTTATCTGGATATTTCTTTGCAAGATTCAATGCAAAGAGACAGCCTAGTGAGTGTGAAATAACAACACTATTTGGCGCTAAAAGCTTTGCAGCAGCATCAATAAACTGACGGTTGTTATCTTCCACCACCTCATAACTGCCTGAACGTCCAAGTCCCGGCAAGTCCATCATAGCCACCTGATCATATGTGATTTTATTGATTATTGGAGACCAGCATGCACTATCGAATGGAATCCCATGTAAAAATAATGCAGATGATTTTTCTGATTTAACTGGCTGTTTAGTATAAATTTCAGTCCAATATCGATTCTGATAGCCAAAACCACTAGGTGTAGGTACTTGCATGCGACCAAAACGTGTAAGAACCAAGCGATCAATCCAGCGAGAGAAATAAGGACTGATATTGATCAGATCCGCGATACCCATCTTCGCCGCCATCACCTCTGCCCCAGCAACATGATAGTGCTCGGTAGAAATGAAAGAGAGTTGCTCTTTAGAACCGTCAAGTAATACCTCAGGTAATTTCTCGAGCAGACCTTTGGGTACCTGTAAATGTGGTGAGCTGACTCCCAAGTGCTCGGCAGCTAGATGAACTAGGCTATGAAATTTCGGTGTCGCAGGATCAAGCAGCATATACTCCTGAGCAATGGTCTCAGGATAAGACATCGTTTGGATCAGAAAGCTCACGATATACTGCATATTGCACAGCGGCAGGAATGTGTCACGACCACCTGGCAATGCCAGCAGACGTCCCTGATATAGCTTATCAATCATGTCGGCGACACCTATATACTGCATATCACCATAAGTATAAAAACCATCAATGACTGTCGCTGGATTTATTGCAGTCCATGGCACATTTAAACGCTTACAGGCCTCAATGAAAGCTTGATAACCCAAAATTTTCGAAGCCTCATAGCCACCATGTTTGCAATACAACTCATCAGCCGACTCTTGCGGTGGAGCAGCCACACGGTATCCGCCAATCCAGATAAATCGCTCAAGCTGCTTCAATGTTGCAGCCCATTCAATTAAGGCAAGTCCTGATTTAATGTTCGTACGTTCTGCTTCAGCTTTACTAATGCCCCAATTAAATGATGCAGCAAGATGATAGACAACATGAATCTTTGCCTGAGCATCCGCTAGCAGAGAGTCCAGCTTAAAATCACGGCTTAAATCATATTCAACAAACGAAATAGAGGGATCAACTAACCCTTGCGTTGCAATGAAACCTAACAGCTTATCTTTCTTGGTTGCGGCATTACGCAGCGCAGCAATCACCTGATGACCTTCGCGCAGAAGTTCAACGATCAGTCTGCTGCCAATAAAACCTGCTGCACCTGTTACTAATATGGTCTTCCGTGAAAAATTATCTTTTTTTGCGTTATTTAAATTATCCATAAATCACCTTATTAGGGACTGGGGACTCCAGCATTGTTTTGGAGCGAATTATCTTAAAAATTATATCGAATCTGGGCATACACCAGACTGTTATCTCTAAATTGTCCTAACACCGTATCATTTTTACCCCAGAAGCGATCTCCACCTGCATTCAACTGCCAGTGATCATTGAGGCTGTAATTAATACGTACTCTCAACAATTCATTAGGTTCTGGTGCAAAATAGAATCCCGTTACTTCCAGCTTTAGATTATCGTTCAGCAAGTTAAGTGCATAGCGCAGCATAGCTCCATACTGATCCTGCTCATATTGGTCACTGGTTGTTTGCTGATAACGGTAAACTTCTCTCAATAATGGATTTGTTAGGCTGTCGGCAGATCTAAAATCCTCCGTATGTTTGTACACGCCTACTAAACTCAGCGTGGAGTTCTTTAATGACAATTCCGGTCCCATGACCACAGTTAAATTATTTTTCTTATGTGAAAGATCTTCGCTACCATCCGAGTCTGTCTTTGTATACGCAGCTTCACCTCGCCACACGAGATCGTTATGGTTATAACTAAAATCAAATCCATAGACAGACATAGGATTATTTTTCAGCTGCAATGTTGCCTCCCCTGTTGGAGATGCAGAAAGAACTGACAGATCGGGCATATGATCCAAACCTGAGAAATACGATGCCCCAACATCCAGACCATCTACGGAATAATCCCAGCGCATTGCAAACGCAGGACGGCTCTTACGGTCTATGTCATACTGAACACCAGCAATCTGACGCAATGGAATCACATCTGAACGACTACGCGGATACCACAATGCCGTCCATTTATTGGTTCCAGATTCAGGAATATACGTCAATTTGAGAGCATCATTTCCAAGACGTTGATCTGTCTCATCTGGCACTAGACGCGTATAGTCACGGGGCGATAGGTTATCTGTTGGGTTAATCCCGTCAGCTCTCCCCCAGACTACAATCTGGCGACCAACGTCGAGATAAAACGTCTGATCCCAGTTATAAGATGCGTACAACTCACGTAAGTTGCGATTCACCTTACTCACCTGATCTGGATTTACAGTGTGGTCCGTTTCGTCTCCAATATTTATGTCGTAATGGATCTTAAACTCAGGGTTAAACTTGAGGGTACCATTGGACCAGAAACTTGCTTGCCCAATGTTTTTTAACGAGCTTAGATCACGATCCGATGACCACACATCGAGCCTGGCTGAGTTCTGGCTCACAAAACTAATTTCGCTGTCATCTGCATAAGCATGCTGCAGTAGCATAAAGCTACTGCAGCATGCAAATACCCAATAGGTACCTTGTGTCATTTTTCAAGACTCTGCGGTGAGAAAATCTTATCAGATAAGGTTTTTTCTGCGGCAAAATCACTGACGATAACTTGTGTCATATGCTGAGTTTGCAGATTCTTTGCCATAGATTTCATGGCCTGCCATCTCGGTTTCACTTTGCCATAAGGGCGGATATCCGTGAACTCAATATGCTTTAACGGCTTACCTGCAGTATCCCAAATGTCGATGGTTGCTGTAACAAAGTTGTCTTTGAGTATGCACATGCGACGTTTGCTATAACCAAAGTCACTCTTCACCGTATTATTGATTGGCGTTGCTTCAATCATGTAGCAATCTTTGCCATTAAATTTGCCATCTGCAAGTTTAGTGTACTTCCAGTCACTTAACTTATAGCCAAGTACATCACCATAACTAAAGTCCGTACCGATAAAGGCATCACCCTTGTTCGCCGATGCAAGACGGCGTACTTTTTTCAATGCAGGCAAATAGACAAACATGCTATCACTGCCTTTTGAGTTCTCAATCAACAGTGTCGTGGTTCCTTGTACATCTGCAGGCGAGATGAATTCGGTCAAACGCATATTATTTTGAGTATTCCCAGCCAGTTTGGTCATGTTCTTAGTTAGACGCACACGTTGATCGCCATTTTTAGAGGTCAACACAAACTTGGCACTGGCAGTTGAGCTCAGAAATTTAGAAGCATCGTCACTACGATTAACAATGTCTTGAACTTCATCTGCATAAGATGTTTTAGGCATCGACATTGTGAGCGCCGTACCCAACAAAAGGCTTGTCACGACAGTTTGTGCAACGGTAATGTTCTTCTTATTTGAGGGAAAGATAAAACGAGGTTTCAAGATTAGAATCATTGTAGGTACCATAATTAAGGTTGCAAATACACTGAAAAGCATCGCAATCACAATAAACATCGCTAGCCATTGATGGACGTGGAAGCCTTGCGACAAGGACAGCACACCGTAACCACCAGCAACCGCAGTCGCGACAAAAAGAGAAGCCTTACCAGCAGTACTTAAAGTTTTACGAATAGCGTCTTTGATATCGCCCCCTTCTTCGCGCAAGATTTCACGCAAGCGATAGAGGAAGTAAATGGCATAATCTGCACCAATACCGACAGCCATGGCCGAGATGAGGGAGTTCGGAATATTGAGCGGAATGTCGAGCCAGCCCATCACACCAAAGATTGCAAGAATCGAGAATAGAAGTGGTGTCAGGACAATTAGTCCCGCTGAAAGTGAGCGGAAAACCAGCGCTGAGATAAAGAATACAGCAAATGAAATCTGTAGAATATTCATGAGCTTGCCGTGAACCATTGTTTCAGTCAAAGCAATGGTCTGAGTCACATCACCACCAAAACTTACGACAGCTTTATCGCCCAACTGACCCGCCATATACGTTTTTAGCGACTCAAGGATTTCTTTGATGCGGTGATTACTACCCGTTTTCAGCAGAATCGTGATCTTGGCATAGCGCTGAGTCGTATCAATGTAAGATTCAAAATCAGTCGGCTCACCAGACATTGAGTACAACAGCAGATACTGAGCAACAACATCTTTGGTTGCTGGAACCTGAAATGCCTGTGGCTGATCGGCATTCATTGCCTGATTCATTCTCTTGATATAGTCCACGATAGAGATTGTTTTACCGACCTCTGGAATCGAATTCGCGAACTTTTCTGTATTATCAATCGCTTTTAGGATTTCTGGGTTTTCAATACCATCACGAACTTTTGTATCGACCATGATGTAAAGGCTGTTTGTACCGCCAAGAGACTGATTTAAAAATCTGTCATCCTGCTGCATCGGTAGGTCATGTGAGAAGAAGTTGCGGCTATCGTTATCCACTACAATACGGCTAGTGCCAATAGCAAGAAAGACGCCCAGTACTGCAATCACCGTCATTAGCATCATTCGCGGACGAACTGACAAAATGACATCGCCAATGCGTTTTGGAATCCAGTCCCAGATTGGTAAACCTTTGCGTGCAACCTTGGTAACCGAAGGCGGTGGTAGCATCGAGCGAAGTACAGGAATAAAAGTCATCTCAATGATCAGTGTACTGATGATCCCGATTCCTGTAAAAATACCGAATGAACGGATGGTCGGAATATTAAAGGTCAACAGCGAGAAGAATCCAGCCGCTGCAATTCCGCCAGCCAATATCATAACTGGACCAACACGAACCATAGACTGCACCACGGCTTCGCTATTCGCAGCTTTAGGTTCCATACCTTGGGCAGTCAGTCGATCAAAGTCTTCATAGTATCGCTTGAGCAACTGTACGGCGTGCCCTGCCGCAATGGCCAGAATCAGAATTGGTGTAGGAGAGTTAAAAATATCCATTGGCTGTTTGAACAGACCCATCATACCCATACCCCACGCCACAGCCAGTAAAGCTGTAACTAGTGGAAGGATCAAACCCTGCTTACTGCGGAATGCTTCGAAGTGCAATAACCCAATGACCAGTATGGCAATTGGGAACAAGATATTGATCCGTTTAGAGTAATCTTCGGCTTTATCCAAATAAACAGGATTGCCACCGACACTGATGGTCATATCCTTAGACTGTTCGTCTGCTACGATTTTATTGATCGGAGCCATCATTTTTTGGAAGCCCTCTGGACTTTCCTCAAGCTCAAGCAAAATAGCAGCAGTTTTCTGATCTTTAGATACGACCGAATTCATGTAGATTGGGTTCAGTGCCAGCAATTTTTTCAGCTGATCAACATCACTCTCGGTTACAGAACTGTTCGGTAGTAGTTTCTTGGCATCAAATCCATCCGAATTGGCGGTGATCCCTTTGGCCTGCCGTGCAGCTAGGCTCATCAGGGTAGATCGAACCACACCCGGAGCATTATCAACTTCTTCGGTAATGCGTTTGACTTTTTCTAACACTTGCGGCTGATAAATATCACCCTGCTTCGGCGTAATACCAATCACAACCATGTACTTGGAGCCGAATTTCTTTTCAATCAGCTTAGTCGAGGTGATATAAGGATGTCCTTTGGGAGCAAGCGCATCTGGATCAATAATAATTTTGACGCCAGATGCAAGATATGCCAAGACAATCGTCAAGAGCATGACCACCGTCAACACAATACGGCGATGTTTGAGAATCCAACGCGAGTATTGTTCCATCACCTGATGAGTCTTGCGAAGTGGTTTATTGGTCTCGTGCGTCTGCTTACCAACCGACTCATAGGCTTCACCCTTCTGAGCCAGTGCTTCAAGATTAGCAACGTCTTTCTTGAACTGAGCAAGAACCATCTTTTTCAGCAATGCCGCAGGTAATACGCCAAAAAAACTACCTGGCTCTGCCTCAAACACCCACTCTATCCATGTACCTTCAGGATGTGGTTTGAAGCGATAAGTACCTGTGTAGTGGAAAGGCCCTTCCACGACTTTGAACGCATACAATTCGTTCGGTACTAGATGTGTGATTTCACCTTTAAAGGACATCTCACGACCAATAAAGCTAAAACCGATTTCATACTTGCTGCCCACACGCGGAGTATTGTCTAGCAGTTCAGAATGCTTACATGACAATTGCCAGCCTGCATCATTGGCTGGGTTTGCAAGATAGTTGAAAACCTTGTCAATCTCGGCCGGTATGAGGAAAGCATGTTCTATGGTCACCATAGTGGTTCTACCTTCTTGTATTTCTTATGCGGGAATTGGATACATCTGATCAATTGTCTGGGCAACAGCCACGACATTCTCAGCGTACATAATCGATGAATGATCACCAGGCAAATCAACCTGTGTAAATGTGTCTTTGACCAGTTGGTCCCAGCCTAGACTTTCCCCAAAATCTTCCAGCTCATCTTTGGCCTTAACCAAGAGGATCGGAAAATCTTCAGGCTCTGGGAAATAGGTCTGGAGTGCGATGCCATTCGCCAAATAGGTATCAAAGTAAAGTCGGAAATCTGATGGGTCTGCATCTAGAGGTAGAACATTGATGGCCTTGGCTTCTTTAAGTACATGGTCAAACATGTGATCTGGACTCAATTCACGCAAATATTGCGCTGGTATCATCAGCTTTTTGCCATAAGGCGCAGCCAGATCGCGGGCAAACCAAGATAAAAGCATGGCATCGTCAGCATCATCAGGCATATTCTCAGCGATTGGAGCACGGGTATCGATCATGACAATACCTGTGACCTGCTGCCCCATTAGACGCAACTGATGACTGATCTCGTATGCAATCGCACCGCCAAAGCACCAGCCACCGAGAAAATAAGGTCCCTCAGGTTGTGTCTTTTGCATTTCAGCAATATAGAGTGTCGCCATGTCTTCGATCGCCACTTCAGCAGCATCTGCTTCTATCAGGCCAGGAGACTGAATAGCACGTAAGGTACGATTCGGATTAAGATGACGCGAGAGTTCCATATAACAGAAGGTACTGCCACCAATCGGATGGAACAACCACAGCGGCTGTTCGTAGGTTCCGCGGCGCAGCTCGATTACGATAGAGGGTTTAACTTCTTTATTGTCACGAATGATCTCAGCCAGACGCTCCACGGTGGAGTACTGTGCCAGCAAGGCAACTGGTAAGTCGGTACTGAATACCTTTTTGAGATGATTGATAAGCTTTACAGCCAGCAACGAATGCCCGCCCAACTCGAAGAAATCATCATATATCCCAACCCGTTTGACCGACAGGATCTGCTCAAAGGTAGTACAGAGCTCGATTTCGATCGGATCACGTGGCGCAACATAATCGTTACTTTGCTCAAACACAGGCTCAGGAAACGCTTTACGATCTAGCTTATTGTTAGCCGTCATTGGAAACTGGTCCAATGTAATAAACGTATTTGGCACCATGTAAGCTGGTAGATGGATTTGCATCGTCTTTTTCAGATTAGCAATGTCAATCTCATGTCCAGTCACATACGCCACCAGTTTCTGATCATTGCTGGTAGTCGTCTTAACTAACACGACTGCGTCTGTGATACCGTCGATCTGCTTGAGAACATTCTCGATTTCGCCTAGTTCAATACGGAATCCACGAATCTTGACTTGGAAATCTAGGCGCCCATGATGAGTCAAATGCCCATCCGTATGTAGACAGACTTTATCTCCGGTACGGTAGAGTCGGCCAGCATTTGGCAGAGATGGCAAAGTTCTAAATTGCGCATCTGTCAGCTCAGGTCGATGCCAGTAATCAACCGCCAGACCATCACCTCCAATCCAAAGCTCCCCCATAACGCCTGGTGGCACTAAACGCTGCTGTTCATCAAGGACATAAAGCTGGGTGTTCGCCAGTGGTTCGCCTAAAGCGATATATTTTGCATCAGTGATACGGGCCGCACTCGACCAAACAGTGGTCTCAGTCGGGCCATAGACATTCCAGAGACAGCCGACTTTGCCTAGCAGTTTTTCTGCCAGTATAGAATCTAGCGCTTCGCCTCCACAGAGTGCGGTCAACTCTAGATTGCCACTCCACTCGCTGTCTAAGAGCATTTTCCAAGAAGCCGGTGTTGCCTGCAAAACATTGATAGACTTAACATTTAGATAATCCACCAATTGATTACCATCTTGTGATACCTCTCGTGGGCAAACATGCACCACACCGCCGTACATCAGCGGAATCAACAGCTCGAGAATCGAGATATCAAACGCATAAGTGGTGATTGCTAACAGCTGAGTCTCAGTCGTTACTTGCAATCTATCATTCATGGATAGTAAGAAATTGATGATTGAAGGATGCCCAATACATACACCTTTTGGCTTACCTGTCGAGCCTGAGGTGTACATCACATAAGCGGTCTCACCAAAGGCAAGCGTCTCGCGTACTTGCTCAAGGGGCACAACACCAGCTTGATTGATATCTAAGCGCGGTACAGAAACTGTGAGAGCATCCATCAACTCGGTTTGAGACAAGATGACTTTAGGTTCAGCATCTTCGATGATGTTATGTAAACGTTCACTTGGGAAATTAGGATCTAGTGGTACATAGGCTGCCCCTGCCGCCCAGATCCCGAGGATTGCTGCTGGCAATAACGCCGTGCGGTCTAACATTAGACCTACACGATCGCCACGAGTAACGCCATGTACACGCAAATGTTCAGCGATACCAGCGATATGTTGACCTAACTCACGATAGCTAACCGTATGATCCTTTGAGGTTAGAGCATGATGATCACCACGCTCATCGATCTGCTTTAGAATCATTCCTAATAGATCATGTTGAGGATAATCAGTAGCCTGCCCACGTAGGGCATCGAACTGGGTACCATCCTTATAATCAGGTGCGATATCTAACTCAACGATCTTACGCTCAGGATGAGACACCATCTCTGATAATACGGCTTGTAGCAGTTGCACCATATTGTCGGCAGACTGTGCAGAAAATAGCTCAGAGTTGTATTTCAGCACGCCAATCAGTTCGCCTTGATATTCACCGCCCATTTCCAGCGTAAGATCTAATTGACCTTCTTGCTGGCGAACCGGAAAACTTCCTAACGTCAGGTCTTGACCTACCAAGGTCGCTGGGGTCTGGATTGGTAAGAGAAGTTCTTTAAACTCATCCATGCCGCCTAGACGTTCCCAGAACATTCCCACCTGAGCCAATGGATTAATACTGCCATCACGCTTTGGTGAAACCGCCTCAACCACTCTGGAAAAGGCAACTTTTTGATGCTTGAGGCTCTGTCTTAATTGTTCCTGCACCTGCTGTGTGAACTGTCGTAAAGTCTGATCAGCATCGATGTCCATGTGAATAGCAATCGTATTGACAAACTGCCCCAGTGCATTGCGCAAAGAGCGTTCAAGTCGACCAGCTACCGGTGTGGCAATGACTAGATTATTTTCATGAGATAGTTTGTGTAGCAGAATATAGAAACCCGATAGTACAAGTCCGAATAGCGTGATCTCATAATCTTTCGCCAAGCTCACAAGACCAGATGACACTGACTCAGGCACACGGAAAACCAGTGAGCTGCCTTTATGTTGCTGCACAGCTGGACGTGGATAATCAAGCGGAATGCTATGCACGTGTGGTGCATGCTGTAACGCATTTTTCCAGAAAATTAGACTCTCATCAGCATCATCGGTCGCTGTGCTCTGCTGATTATCTGCATACTGTGCGAACTCGATTCCGTTCACCATATCCGACTCTGTAACAAGTCCAAAACGTTGGCAGACATCACGCAACAAGAGACCGATCGACCAGAAATCCATTAGGGCATGATGAATCACAACCGCAATCACATAGTGATTCTGACCGCGCTCATAGCAATGAATACGCCACAGCGGTGGCTGGGTCAGGTCAAAGGGCTGCTTCGTATCCTGCTCGACTAATTGTGTCAAATCAGACGCATCGAGATGGCGAGCATCAGACACGATAATATTAGGATAGATACGATCCCAGATAAGTTGCTCAATACCCTGATCATTGGCAGGCATACTTACACGCAGCAGCGGATAATCATGCATTACCGCCTCTAGAATCTCCATCGGCTTGTTGCCTAATGGTTGGTTAACCTTCACATCAAAGGCCACCACCATATTGTAGGCACTGCACGTCGACTCAAGCCGCTGGATATACCAGATGCCGAGCTGTTCTGCAGAAATCGCATGGCGCGATAGAATTGCAGGTTCCAGTCGTACAAGGTTGTTCACGAAGCAACTCCCTGCTCCAACTGAGAAACGATATATTCAGCCAACGCATTAATGGTCGGGTAATCCCATAGTAGTGTCGGCTCAAGCTCCAGTTGTGTCAGATCCTCGAGATCTCCAGACACTGACAAAGCGACAATCGAATCGAGACCGTAACTGGTAAATTTTTTCTGTGGATCAAGAGTTTGGGGCTCGACACGCATTTCTTTGGCTACTAGCGTGCGAATGATTTCGCTCCAGTAAGCTTTATCTTTATTCATGGGGTAATATCCTCTTTAACCGGTTTGGCATCACGCGGTGCCAGTGCAAAATCGATAACAGATAACATATGGTTGTTTGAAATTCGGTCTAGCAGATCTGCCAATGTGCTTTCACGTAGTGATGTCATTGGAGGGGACGTCTGCCCTTCAGCAGCATTTAGGAAAATGATCAGCCATGCACCATCCTGCAAAGCAGGTCTTAGGCCACGACGGTTAAAGACCCAGAAACCCAGCACAGCAATGCGAGCAAACAGCTCGGCATAGTCGCGGGCTAAGCTGAAACGTAATGTTTCGAACTCTTTAGCCGCTTCTGAACTTGAGAAATAATCTTGAATTTTTTGATCTAGCGTGCGCTGCTCGATAAGAAGCTGATCAGCACGCTCACGTAGCGTGGACAGGGTCTCAGCAGCCAGCCCCACTGTAACGTCAGCATCGTTGAGCATCTCGATGATCGTTCCCAGTGACTCCATCACCAAGTCACCATCTCGGTTGAAAATCTCAAGCTCGCGGAAATCAATAGCGTCGTTTTCCATCTGCAAGTCATACAACTGGCGATAACGTGCTTTAGCTTCGGCTTGGTCGAGATGGGCGGCTTTTTTGCTACGCCCTTTATTGGCAGATTTGAGCTGAAAACTCAGGCTGTCTAGACAGACGGTGCTACTGCCGTCAAATACACTAACGATCAGATGATCTCTGAAAGCTTTCTGGTACATTCCATCAGCATATGCATTTCTTAAGAAAAAACGCGACCCAAGCACTGAGGAAGTAATTTTGGCCAGTGACTCTACATACTCAGGTACCAGTACCTTAATGATTGGTGACCATGTGCTGAACTGATTGATACAGACGTGTAGCCCGCGCGCACCAACGAGTGATAGAACCTCAGCTGCTAACAAATAGGCATAGGCTGTAGCAAGTTGCTCACGTACCAGCGGAATGTTAATCACTTTTTTGTTATACAACTCGCGCTCGATAGCAAACTCGGTTGCGATGCGTAACATCGTATCGCCCGCACCCAGAGAGAAGCTGCTGCAATATGCACGCGTCACCTGTAGTGTCTTGAGTCCAAGCTCTAACCCCTGACCTTCTTCACCAATCAGGGCATCTTTATGAATTTCAGCATTGTTAAAGCCGATACCACTGATATCTAGCCCACGCATCCCCACTGTTGGCAGGCGATTCAGGCTATAAGTTCCTTTAGACGCCATGTGACGCTTATCAAGCCAGAATGCGCTCAGACTACGCGGTCCACGATCATCTGATGTTTTAGCAATCAGACTTAAAGAGTCACCTAGAGTAGCGCGATTGATCGACCACTTTTCACCATTTAAGATGTACTTGCTCTCGGCAGCTTGTGCAGTTACTTCACTGGATAGCAGGTCGGCTCCATGCGCTTTCTCGCTATAAGCCAGCGCTGGTGCAGCACCCTGCAAAATCCGGGTAGCTATGTTTTCGCATTGACTAGAGTTACCGCCGATCCATACGATCACGGACCAAGCATTCGTGCTATAGGTCGAATTAATTGTTAGATCACGTCGTGCCAGCACGCGATGCAGATATAACAACTCTTCACCAATTTCCATGCAACCTCCGAGCTCTGAAGGGACATAAAAACGGTTCATGCCCACAGCATTCAGAAAATCAACAGCACGCTGAGGGTATTGCTCCTTCTCATCACGCTCGATGGCCGCGGACCAAGAAAAATCATTATTGGTATCATGTACGGAGCCTAAAATTTGCTCCAGACGAGCAGCAGATTGAAACTGCCGCAAATTGGACGTAAGTGACATGAGTTTTTGCTCAAATGATTAAAGGGTAAGGATTAAAACAAAGCACTTTTGAGTCGATTAAAAATGAGCGCGCGCACTTCTCGTTCCTTGATCATTGAGTTGAGTAGATTGGAGCTATAACGAATCAGTTGCCCCCGCTGCTCACGATCACGCATGACTTCTAAGCCATTCTTGACATAGTTTCGGGCCATCACCGTTCTACGGTTTGGATGAGTTAAACAGATCAGTTGACCGCGCTCGATCTGCTCTTTAATTTTTCTTCTTCTGATTTTGCCGCTAGTGGTCTTGTTTATCCGACCTTGATGCAGCAAATAAACACCTTCTACAGGTAAGCCGATATCAGCTGCCACTTGCTCTTTAACCTGAGTTCTGATGGTTTCAAAATTAAGTGTCTTGTCTATCGACTTCTTTTTGATCTCAAGCACAACCGTGACGCCATCAGAATTACCGAAATTCACTGCTGCAACACAGCCTTTACGGACAGCAGGATGCGCCACTTCGACGGAGCACTCGATATCTTGCGGGTAATAGTTTTTGCCACGGATGATGATCACATCCTTAAGGCGACCGGTCACATACAAGTCTCCATTTTTGACAAAGCCCATATCACCAGTTCTTAAGTAATGTACTTGACTAGGCTTATCCGCTTTATCGAGGATGGTTGCAGCAAAGGTTTCCTGATTGACCTCAGGCTTCTGCCAGTAACCCGCAGTGACACTCTCGCCTGCTAGCCAGATTTCACCGACTTCATCAATCCCTACCTCTTTGCGGGTATGCGGATTGACAATACGACAATCAAGATGTGTAGAGATCTTTCCACAGCTCACCACTTGCACGGCTGTCTGGTCTTGGCTGGTCTGCACCAAATTGGCATTCAACTTTTCACGATCGATTGAAATCGCATTGAGAGGACCAGTCACACCACTGACTAAGAGCGTAACTTCGGCCAAGCCATAGCACGGCAAGAAAGTATCCAGTCTCAATTTCGACTGAGTATTAAACTTCTCCATGAAGCGCTGCATGACATTAGCTTTGATCGGCTCGGCACCATTAAACAGCACACGCACACGGCTCAAATCAAGCAATGCAGCCTCATCATCCGAGATGCGATGTAGACACAATTCATAGGCAAAGTTTGGTCCACCACTAATCGTGATGCCTTTTTCACTAATGAATTGCAGCCACTTAAGAGGTTTACGGATAAAATCCAGCGGTGACATCACATAGCAAGTCAGACCTACATACACGGTCTGTAAAACCGAGCCGATCAATCCCATGTCGTGATAGACAGGTAACCATGTAAGACCGATATCATCGGCTTGTGTGCCAAAAGCTTCAGCAATCATGACTTCATTTGCCATGATATTTTTATGGGTGACGATTACACCTTTAGGCCAACCTGTTGACCCTGAAGTGTATTGAAGGAAACAGATATCTCCTTCAACAATGTGCGGAAAATCTTTTTTCACCAAGTCGCGCTGCAATTCGGCGTCAACGGCGTGCAATATCAAATTTTCATTTTGAGCTTTTAATGTGATAAGACCTGATAGTTCAAGAATCTTTTTAGTTGTGAGTACTATCTTTGGCTCACAGTCATTCATAATATTCAAAATATTAGAAAAACCGTTGCGGTTAAAAGGCAAGCTGACAGGTACTGCGATAATTTTAGCTTTCAGACAAGCAAAGAACGATACGATAAAGTCCAGTCCAGGCTCGAACAGCAACACGGCACGATCGCCACTGTCTACAAGGTTCATCAATACTTGAGCTTGATGTTGAACCCGCATGTTCAGATCTGCATACGTCAGAGATTGAATACCACCAGATTGTCGTCCCAAATATTCAAAAGCAATCTTGCTTCCATTTAAATTTGCGTGGGACTCCAAAGTTGCAATGATATTATCCGTACACATTACAGCCATAACTTACTCCGATTAATTATAATTCACCCTTAAAACTCGCTGATTCAGAAATTACCTTTTTAGCGGGGGCTTTTAATAAAATGAATATACTTTTTTTGTTTAAAATATAAATTCACATTATATTTTATGTGCTAGTATCTTTTATTACACCTGTAAGGGTTTACAGGTTGATCTGTTTTTATTGAAAATTAAGGCACTAAATATCTTTCATAAATTATTTTTATTCGGTTTAATATTATGAATATTAGCTATTAAATTAAATTTCAAACTCAATTTCTCTATTTTTATAATATTTACTAAGATTTTTAGCATGCCAAATATAAGCTCTATTTGTATTCTCATCTTATTAATAACTTGACTCTAGATTTTTTATTTAGAATCTAATTTACTGAATATTTTCTTTCCTTAATGGCAAAAAATAATTCAGGTGAAATCCCTTAATAGCCTTTACTTACAAGGATAAAACTCCTAAAGAATCTTGCTTTAAATTACATCTGAATAGCTTAAACTTATGTATAGAATCGAAACTAATATATAAACCTACAAACCACATTGCTTGACCTATAAGTCATATACAAAATATAAATCCTACAGAAAAATTATTAATTAAAAAATATTTTTTATTTATAAAGTTACTTTATCATCAGTATGTAAATATTAGAAAAATCAAATTATTAAACTAAATTTAAAAATTAAAAACTTACTATAAATTAGTTTTATAAAAATTTAATTTTAATTAAAACCACCTTTAAATAATTAATTTTATTTTAAATATATATCTAATAATAATTTATTTTATTAAAATCTAATATTAAAATTCTCTATCATTTATATATCCACCTCTATAAAATCCCCAACATTACAGCTCGAATAGCTGCTGAAATTTTATTATTCACATTTAGCTTCTGCATTGAATTTCCAAGATGAAAATTTATGGTTCTTTCAGCCACCCCGAGAATCTGCGCAATCTCTGCTGACGTTTTACCTTCCGCCGTCCAACGCAGAACCTCTTTTTCCCGCTTCGTTAAATAAAGATTAAACTGAGCAAATTCTGCGTCATTCACAATTTTAGCAATGCTGGAATGCACTGTCTGGGACAGCCAATACATATTTGTATATTGAGCTTTCTGCTCTTTTTCTGATAATTGGTCAGTGGATCTTGCTAGTGTTAACATCCCCCTTGTACCAATAAAGTCACGGCTTGACTGTGCCCAACCGACATTTAAACCATAAGAACGCGCCTCTTCCCAAAAATCTTTTTGAGATTGAGTGTTCGCAGATTGGCTCGACCAGACAAGAGGTTGAAGTGACAGCATACAATGCTGTACGGTTGGATCTACTACTACATATTGCTGTTTAACATAACGCTTCTGCCATGCTTCTGGATAATTATTCAACATAATCGTTTTTGGTTCAGCAATAGATAATGGTGCCTGCATACCATAAGCACAATAATCAAATCCGAGCTTTAAAGCTGTAGATTTGACGACCTCAAATAGCTGATATTCATTTTTTACCATCAGAGATGCTGATAGTAAATCCTCTTGCCAATTTTCCATTTACTCTTATTAGACCTTATTCATAAATCATTTTTTTAGTTGCATATGGTGAACTTATAATCCAATTAACAACATTTTTGAGCCTGAGAGGGTGGTAAATTCTTCGGATAAACTAGTTTTAGAAAGCTTTTTAAGGTTGTTATATTGCATATGTTAATTATGCTTGAAATTCTCAAATATAAAGGACGCATTTTATTCCAAAAATGAGTATTTTTTACTTTCAAAAGAAGTCTATTATTTATCCTTATTTGTATATTTCTATTAATTTAACTAAATAATAACCTTTACTAACAATACACTCCGTATAAGTTTTCTATTTATTATTAGGTGCAGCGTAGAATAATTATAATGATCTCAAAATATTTTTTAATAATAAGGATAGATATTATTTACAATGTACATGCCGAATTTATCCTCTTCATACTTTTGAAACGAGTAATTCTCATATTGATGCTACAGAATGCTCAATTTGTGTATAAGTAAACCTCACTACCTGAAATACTTTCTAAAGAACAACTTAACGTTGTGTACCACCAGATTACGACTGACCTGTAAAACATAACAGTATTTTGTTGGCAATAATTTATGTTATTTATCTATAGAACTGTAATTCAAGTCACTTGAACAGGTAGCATGGTCACAATCCCCACCCATTTCTCAATCTCAACTGATGGTTTTATTCGGATGAATGAAAACCAGCTTATGAATTACCCCCTCCAACACCTCATATCTACTGTTGAATCAACACAAATTGAAGATTCTCAAATTCTATATTATGGGTTTACTGAATGGGCAACATCACTGACCCCAGCTTTAAGTACCGGATGGGACTGGGAGTTCGTTGAGCAAAATGGCATCACGAGCTTAAAACGAATTGGGCTATCTCGAAGCAATATCATGATTGTTGATGTATCTGGTACAGATATTGGATGTGATGTGACTGAAACATTAATCGAGAAAAAAATAGATACTTTGTTTTGGGAACAGTTCATTTATGCTCAAATTAATACAACGCAGACAAAGACTAAATTAAGTCTAAATTTCTCTTAGAAACCTGTTAATTCTTACAGTTACCACCTTTCCAGCTGTCAAGTAAAGTCGCCTGAAAAATAAGTGGAAGCACTTGTAATGAATATTATTGCTGGATTTCAAAACAATTTTTCAGAAGGCTTATATACCAAATTTAAAAGTTACCGCTACAGGGTATTTGTTGAACACTTAGGGTGGGAGTTGAACTGTCCACATAATGAAGAACTAGATCAATTTGATAAAGTCGATACAGCTTATGTCGTCGCCCAAGATAGAGAATCCAATATTATTGGCTGTGCCAGACTACTACCCACGACTCAACCCTATTTACTCGGTGAAGTATTTCCTCAATTAATGAATGGAATGCCTATTCCTTGCTCACCAGAAATTTGGGAATTATCAAGATTTTCAGCCGTAGATTTTTCGAATCCACCTTCCTCTGCTAATCAAGCAGTGTCATCCCCAGTCTCTATTGCAATTCTGCAAGAAGCGATCAACTTTGCAAGAGAACAAGGCGCAAAACAACTCATTACGACCTCACCTCTTGGTGTAGAGCGGTTATTACGTGCTGCGGGTTTTCGTGCTCATCGTGCAGGTCCGCCCATGGTTATCGACGGATATGCTATGTTTGCATGCTTAATTGAAGTTTAGTTGGCTAAATCAAAGTCTAAAAATCTTAGTGACATTGTAAAATTATAAAGATGAGGGTCATGAGTTCGAGTCTCGTTTCCCTCGCTAAAATTTAAAAGCCCTAATCAAACGATTAGGGCTTTTTTCTATTTAAAGCATTAAACTTAATATTAAGAATGCTCAGTAATTTTGGTTTTCAAATTTAATTCTGTTTTCTTATGATAAGCCTCATCAGTTTTAGTACTCCAATCACGTGGCATAAATGAAGTCGATATAATCGCAACGATAGCCATAAATCCAATATAAATCATAATTAAGTAAGGATTACCATGCCCGATACTTAAAAGCTTCGTCGCAATTAACGGTGCTAAACCACCACCGAGCACTCCAGCTAGCTGTACCGAAATTGAGATTCCGCTATAACGGATTTCTGCCGGAAATTGACGTGCAAAAAGCTGAGCTTGTGGGGCATACATAATTGGAAAGACCACACCAATCGCTAAAACAATTGCCGTCCAGACCAATACCGGATCTTTTGTGTTGAGCATGGTAAAAAATGGATAGCAATAAAGTGCCAATACGCATAACCCAAACATAAACATATTGCGTTGACCCACTTTATCTGACAAATGTCCGCAGAATGGTGTCATAAATAGAATGACTATTGCACCGCAAATGGTGGCAAACAAAATGTCTTGGCGTGGAATCCCAAGTTGGGCAGTGGTGTAAGCCAATGTAAAAGTTGAGGCAATATAGAACCATGCATTCTCGGCAGCGCGCGCCAAAATAATCGTGATGAGTTGCTTCGGATGATTTTTAAAAACTTGTAAGGCAGGAACTTTGACTTCTTCAGACTGCTGTTTTACTTTCTCAAAATCTGGGGACTCAGGCACTTTCACTCGAATGTACCAACCTACTGCCAGTAAAATAATGCTGGCAAGAAATGGTAAACGCCAACCCCAGCTAAACAATGCTTCTTCAGGTAATAACGACACCAGTCCTAGTGCGATTGAGGCCAGCATTAAGCCACCACCCGTACTGGCTTGAGGCAAACTTCCCCAAAAACCCTTACCGCCTTCAGGTGCATGTTCAACGGCCATCAGCACTGCACCGCCCCATTCACCGCCCATTGCCATACCTTGAATGAATCGCAAGACGACCAAACCTATGGCCGCCCAGTAACCAATTGACTCGTAAGTTGGTAATAAGCCAATGAGAACCGTCGGAATCCCCATTAACATGAGCGTTAGTAACAACATCGACTTACGGCCAATTTTGTCACCAAAATGACCAAACACTAAACCACCTAATGGTCGCCCAATAAAGCCAACGGCATAAGTTGCAAATGCAGCAAGTACACCTGTAAGTGCATCCAGATTGGGGAAAAATAATTTATTAAAGATGAGAGCTGCTGCTGCGCCATAAATAAAGAAGTCATACCATTCAATGGTAGTGCCGACCATACTAGAGATGCCTGCTAGTCGATGTGACGACTTTTTAGAATGTGAACCGTTTCCTTGTATTGTTTGCATCGCAATTTCCTTTTTAGATTTTCTTGTTTTGTCTTTTTTATGCTTATGACCAGCCCTGACCATAAGCATTTTCAGGTCTCGCTTTATCTCCTTAAGCTTTTTATATTGTTGTAATGCGGGCTTAGCTTAGCTTTTCTAAAATTTGCTCTAGCTCCGGATTACGTTCTTGCCACTGCGGTTGTTTGTCTTTATCGACAATGAGCGCACGAACGCCCTCAATAAAGTCACCATGCTCAAACCAGATATCCTGTAAATCACGCTCAAGCTGCATACACTGCTGCAAAGAGAGCCCACGGCCTAAATGTTGCAGCTTCAAACTCGTTTGTTTGGCAATAAATGAACGTTGCTGCAAAATGCTGAGCATCTTGCTAGTCCAAGTTTTTAAGCTTTCATCTTTTTCATTTTCAAGACTTTGTTCAATTTCATCTAAATGCTGAAAACCGAAATGTTTACGAATGCCTTCGGCTAGTTGCTTTAATTCACTTTCGGCAGGACGAGTAATAAATCGGGTAATGATTTGCTCAATTCCTTCTTTACTTAAACTTGGTGTATCAACAAGTGCTTCTTGCAATGCTTGTAACTGCTCGCTTGGCACATGGTAGTCAATTAAATCGAGATAAAGCGCATCGCTACTGCTGATCTGCTCACCCGTAATTGCCATATAAACGCCGATATCATCAAGTCGAGACAGGAAGTGTGTTGCCCCAACGTCTGGGAAAAAACCAATCGCTGTTTCAGGCATGGCAAATCTGGATTTTTCACTGCTCACCACAATGTGACAAGCCTGAGCTAAACCAAAACCACCACCTAATACATAGCCATCAAGCACAACGATGACCGGCTTTTCATATTCACGCAGCGTGGTCAGCATTTTATATTCGGCACTAAAATAGCCTTTGTAATCAGCCGTGCCATTTTTATAACTGTCGTAAAGATAGCGAATATCACCACCTGCACAGAAGGCTTTTGGGCTATTTGATTTGATTAAAACTGCCTGAATAGCAGCATCATTTCTCCATAGTTCCAATTGGGCACCAATGCCTTCAATCATATCTAATGACAATGCATTGAGATGAGTCACACGGTCTAAGGTAATAACGCCCAACTTACCTTGTTGCTCAATCATTAAGTGATTTTCTATATTCATTTTATTGATCTCTTATTGATTTTTAAAATTTGGCTGGCGTTTTTCAACGAAAGCCTGCATTCCTTCTTTTTGGTCAGATGTCGCAAAAATTGAATGGAACATACGTCGCTCAAAGCGTAAACCTTCGGTTAGATTCACTTCATAAGCTCGGTTAATGGTTTCTTTGAGCATCATGTTTGCAGTTAAAGATCGTGCTGCAATTTTTTCTGCTGCTTGTAGGGTTTGTTCAAGTAACTCTTCTTTGCTAAAAACGCGTGCAACCAAACCACTTTGCTCTGCTTCAACTGCACCCATTTGACGAGCGGTAAAGCACATTTCCATTGCTTTGGCTTTACCAATCGCATGAGTTAAGCGTTGTGTACCACCAATACCCGGAATTACACCTAAAGTAACTTCGGGTAAGCCAAACTTGGCGTTATCGGCACAATAGATAAAGTCACACATGAGTGCTAACTCACAACCACCACCCAACGCATAGCCACTGACTGCTGCAATTAGAGGTTTACGGCGCTGGGCAATACGGTCTGCAAGATGAAAAAAATCATCAAAATAAATATCTGGAAATGTAAGATCTGCCATTTCTTTAATATCGGCCCCAGCGGCAAAAGCTTTTTCAGAGCCTGCCAACACCATACAACCAATTTCACGATCTTTTTCGAGCTGATCTAATGCCTGATTAATTTCACTAATTAATTCGCTGTTTAAAGCATTGAGCGCTTGAGGGCGATTTAATGTAATCAGTCCAACTCCATTACGCTTTTCTAATAAAATACTTTGCCACTGCATCATTTATTCCTTGTTCTGGTTTTATAGACTACGTGCAATCACTAAACGCTGAATATCACTCGTGCCTTCATAAATTTGACAAATGCGGGCATCACGATAGATACGTTCAATCGGGAAGTCTTTGAGATAGCCATAGCCGCCAAACACTTGTAAGGCGCTCGAACACACACGTTCAGTCATTTCTGAAGCAAATAACTTGGCCATTGAGGCTTCATTTAGACACGGTTGACCTGCTTCTTTTAAACGTGCAGCGTAGTGAACCAGTTGTCGGGCTGCTTCAATTTCGGTTGCCATACTAGCAAGGCGAAATGCAATTGCTTGGTGCTCAAAAATTGGTTTGCCAAAAGTGATACGCTCTTTGGCATAGTGCGTCGCTTCTTCCAGCGCAGCACGTGCCAAACCTACCGCTTGCGCTGCAATACCAATACGACCACCTTCTAAATTGGCAAGTGCAATTTTTAAACCTTCACCTTCTTTGCCCAGTATTAAGCTTTTATGAATGCGCACATCTGTCAGTGCAATCTGGCAGGTATCTGAAGCATGTAGGCCTAGTTTTTCTTCAACACGAATCACTTCATAACCCGGTGTATCGCGTGGGACTAAAAATGCACTAATCCCCTTTTTACCTGCACTCGGATCGGTTACTGCAAACACAATAATCACGCCCGCATTATTGCCAGAGGTAATAAACTGCTTCGCTCCATTTAAAATGTAATCATCGCCATCTTTAACCGCACGGGTTTTAAGAGCTGCTGCATCAGAGCCAGTATGTGGTTCAGTTAAGGCAAAAGCGCCGATCATCTCACCTTGTGCCAAAGGTTTTAAAAACCGCTCTTTTTGCTCGTCAGTACCAAATTTTAAAATAGGTACACAGCCAACTGAGTTATGTACGCTCATAATAGTCGAGGTTGCGCCATCTGCTGCGGCAACTTCTTCAAGTGCCAATACATAGGCTAAATTGCCCGTGTCTGAACCGCCCCATTGCTCTGAAACAAGCATCCCCATAAAACCAAGTTGCCCCATTTGAGCCAAGGTTTCTTTCGGGAAGGTTCCTTCTCGGTCCCAATCACTGGCATTGGGTTTGATTTGTTCTTGGGCGAAACTTTTCGCCATGTCACGAATGAGTAATTGTTCTTCGGTAAATTGCATTGTTATTTCCTTTACCCTGCTTTAGCTTGTTGTTTAGCAATTTCCTGATTACGCAGTAAAAAGCGCTGAATTTTACCACTTGGAGTTTTAGGTAATTCACTCAAAAATTCAACTAAACGTGGGTAGGCATGTGCAGAAAGTCGTTTTTTTACAAATTGGCTGAGTTCTTCCGCAAGTGTATCTGAGGGTTGAACGCCCGAAGCTAAAATCACAAAAGCCTTAACGACTTCGGTACGGTCTGGGTCAGGCACTCCAATCACCGCTGCTTCAACCACAGCATCATGTTCGAGTAAGGCACTTTCTACATCGAAAGGCCCAATACGGTAACCTGATGTGGTGATTACATCATCACTGCGCCCAACAAAGCTCATGCTGCCATCGGCATGTAATTCGGCAGTGTCTCCCGTTAGGTAGTAATGACCCACAAAAGGTGATTTTCGGCTTTCTTTATAGCCACCAAACCACATCATCGGAGACTGGCTAATATCGACCGCTAAAATTCCCGGTGTATCTTCTGGAAGCTCTTCACCTTGTTCATTAACAATGGCAACGCGATAGCCCGGACTTGGGAAACCTGCCGCACCTGCACGTATTTCATGTTTTAAACCATGATGATTACACACCACCATGCCCACTTCGGTTTGTCCGTAATGGTCATAAATCGGAGCATCAAGGACTTGTTTAAACCAACGAATTACTTCTGGGTTAAGCGGCTCACCTGCACTGCTAACAACACGGAATAGTCCTTTTAACGGCGCCATTTGTGCTGGATCAGCCGCCATCATCATACGGTAAGCAGTCGGCGCCCCTGCCAAATTGGTAATTTTATAGTCTGTCACAATTTGGCATAGACTATCTGTGCTAAAACCACCTTCATAAAATAAAGTGGCATGACCCAAGAATAACGGCCCAGTAATCGCATAGTACAGACCATAAGCCCAACCCGGATCTGCAATATTCCAAAAAGAGTCTTCTTCGGTTAAACCAATGGCATCTTGCATATATCGACCAAAGGCAATCAGTGCTTTTAATGGCACTTCCAATGGTTTCGCTGGCCCTGTAGTCCCTGAAGTAAACATCAGTAAAAAAGGATCTTGAATGTTACGCATGACCAATTCGCATTGATCGGACTGCTGCTTCACTTCATTCCAGAAATTAAAATCATCTGCTTTGAGCGGAGTACCTTGTACATCGGCAACCGTCACAATTGGAGGACATTTCTCAATTTCATCGAGCTTGCTGCGGTTACCTACATCGGTCACCACCAACTTGCTTTGTGCAAGCTGAATACGATGCTCAATTGCCTTTGGGCCAAACGCAGTAAATAATGGTTGGTAAACAGCACCAATTCGCCAAGCCGCAAAAATAGTCACAAGCAATTCTGGTGTTCTTGGTAATAAACCTGAAATACGGTCACCTGCTTTCACACCTTGTGATTTTAAGAAGTTAGCAAACTGACTCGACCACTCTTTTAATTCACGGAAGGTATATTGCTCTTTTCGGCCGTCTTTTCCTTGCCAATACAGCGCAATTTTGTCGCCATCTGCGTGTCTATCACAGCATTCATAACAGGCATTTAATGCATCGAGTGAGCCTGATAGCATTTGTTTTGCGGTACTTTCCAAATCGAAAGCTTGCACAGCATTTTGATAATCCATAATTCTTTTCCCTCAGTCCGGATTTGTTGTTATTCACGACAGGGTTTAATTGAGTTAAAGCCATCCTTTGGCTTTGCCGTTATGCCTCTTGAGGCAGGTATTGCTGAATAATGCTCGAAAAATCGAGATTGGCATTCCCGCGCATGCACATTTGCTGATAGAGCTGTTGCACCATGCCACCTAATACAACTGGCTGTTTGACTTGACCCGCGGCCTCTACAGCAAGTCCTAAATCTTTCAGCATCAGCTGAGTCGCAAAGCCATCTTGGTAACCTCGAGATGCTGGCGCATTTTCATTAATATGCGGCCATGGGTTACACACATCCGAGCTCCAGCAACGACCGCTTGAGCTATTAATGACACCTGCCAATGCTTGCGGGTCAATGCCCAGCTTCACACCAAGTGCCATACCTTCGGCAACGGCAGCCATTGAAATACCCAAGATGAGGTTATTGCAGATTTTGGCAATTTGCCCTGCACCGACCTCACCACAATGAACAATATTTTTGCCCATGTGGCTGAGCACAGGTTTCACTTCATTAAAAGTTTGCTCATCGGCACCCACCATAAAGGTTAGAGTCCCCGCTTGAGCACCAATGGTCCCACCTGAAACTGGTGCATCACAGATTTTAATATTTTTGCTCTGCGCAACAGCGGCAATATCTTTAATGGTTTGCGGGTCAATGGTACTGCTATCAATGCATAAGCTACCCGCTTTTAGCACCTCTAATACACCATTTTCACCCAAGTAAACTTCTTTAACATGCTTTGCCGCGGGCAACATGCTAATGACCACATCTGCTTGTTTCGCGGCCGCCTGTGGGCTGTCACATACCACGCCACCCGCCTCGGCAAAGTGCTGAATTGCCACTTCACTGAGGTCATAACCATAAACTTTGATTCCGGCTTTAAGTAGGTTATGGGCCATTCTGCCGCCCATATTTCCTAGACCGATAAAGGCGATATTCATCCGTGATCCCCTTAACGTAAACTAATGGTTGTGTTTACTGCACCAACCTCATGGCTGTCTTCAAACCAACGACTGGTAATAGTTTTGGTTTGGGTATAGAACTGTACAGCCTGTTTGCCGTATGGTCCCAAATCACCAAGTTTTGAACCTCTTGAACCAGTAAAACTAAAGAAAGGCACTGGCACAGGAATTGGAATATTGATGCCGACTTGACCAATATCAATTAAGTTCTGGAAAGTACGCGCAATCGCACCGCTTTGCGTAAATAAGCCGACACCGTTACCAAATGGGTTAGCATTGATTAAAGCAATCGCTTCCTCAAGTGTATCTACGCAAATAATTGAAAGTACAGGTCCAAAGACTTCTTCTTTATAAATACGCATGTCGGTATTTACGCCACTAAAAATCGTCGCGCCTACAAAGTTGCCTGATTCATAGCCTTGAACTTGAACATCGCGACCATCGAGTAGTAGTTCTGCGCCTTGCTCAACACCGCTATTAATCAAATCAAGCACACGCGCTTTGGCACGTTTTGAAATGACAGGGCCAATATCGGTATTAGGCTCATGACCTGCATTCACTTTTAAGGTTTTCGCTTTTTCGACTAACTCTTGAATCCACTGTTTGCTTTCACCCACCATGATTGCAACCGACAATGCCATACAGCGCTGCCCTGCTGCACCAAACGCTGCGCCCACCAAGGCATTTAAGGTTTGTTCTTTATTGGCATCTGGCATGACAGCCACATGGTTTTTTGCACCCATCATCGACTGCACACGTTTGCCATGTTGCCCTGCAAGGTTATAAACATGCGTTCCGACAGCAGTTGAACCCACAAATGAAATCGCTTTAATGTCTTTATGCGTACATAAACGGTCAACCACTTCTTTACCGCCATGCACAACGTTAAGTACACCTGCCGGAATGCCTGCTTGAATCGCAAGCTCAACCAGCATCATGGTTGATAACGGATCTTGTTCTGATGGTTTTAAAACAAAGGTATTGCCACACACGATTGCCATTGGGAACATCCACAGCGGAATCATGGCAGGGAAATTAAACGGCGTAATGCCAGCACAAACACCCAAAGGTTGCTGCAAAGTATAAGTGTCTACACCACGTGCCACACCCTCGACATATTCACCCATTTGTAGAGTACCGATTGAACAAGCATGTTCAACCACCTCTAAACCACGTTGAATATCGCCTTCTGCATCTGCCAAGGTTTTGCCTTGTTCAGCCGTCAGTACCTGCGCAATTTCCTTCATATTGGTACGAATTAAGTCTTGTAACTTAAGCATAATTCGCATGCGTGCCTGAATTGGGGTTTGGCGCCAAGAAGCGAAAGCATCTTGTGCAGCTTGAATGGCAGCATCGACTTCTTGAACCGTTGCAAATGGCACACGACCAATTACTTCCTGAGTCGCAGGGTTAATAATGTCTTGCCATTTCTGTGTTTCAGATTCGATAAATTGTCCGTTAATGAGTAATTTAGCGGTTTCCAATTCGATTTTTTGGATTGTGTTCATAACCTCTCCGTAGGCCATATTTTTATTGTGTTCAATTATTAGAAAATACTTTTTGATCGTATTTTCTTTATTTCAGTTTCAATTGAGACTAACAAAGAAATCTTTGACCACCAACGGAAATTCATGCACGATTGATGTGCAAATATGCACAGGGATTACAATAAAAATGAAAGTGGATTGGGATCATCTACATTTTTTTCTGGTTTTAGCTCGCACTAAAACCCTAACCAATGCCGCGCGTATTATTGGGGTAGAACATAGTACGGTTGCAAGACGGATTCAGGCGCTAGAACTCGCTTTAGGTACGACGTTATTTAAGCGCGAAGCCACTGGTTATGAGTTGACTTTGGAAGGGATGGCACTGGTTCCTCGTGTTGAACAAATGGAACAAGCTTTCTTACAAATTGAAAAACCGCATCAACCTTTACAAGGTCGTGTGCGAATTGGCACACCTGAAGGCTTTGGTACCGCATTTTTAGCCCGCTTACTAGCAGAGTTCTCTATCCAATATCCTCTGCTTACCATCGACCTGATTCCAGTGCCAAAAATGATTAAGCTCTCACACCGTGAAGCCGACATTGTGGTGTCAATTGACCGCCCAACTTCTGGGCCCTACATCATTACGCGCTTGTCTGACTATTGTTTAAAAATTTATGGTAGCAAAAACTATCTGGCTCAAAACCCGCCTATTTGCGGTTTAGAAGATTTAACCCAGCATCGCTTCGTGAATTATATTGATGATCTGGTCTATAGCCCCGAGCTGTACTGTTTAGAGCGCTTGCCCTTAAAGCTTAATGCCAACTTCCGTAGTAGTAGTATTTTGGCCCAACAAATTGCGGTGAGTGCTGGCGCAGGCCTTGCGATTTTGCCCAAGTTTTTAGCAGATGATAAACCAGAACTTGACGTCGTTTTAGAACAGCAAGTTCGCTTTACCCATACCTTCTGGATGCTGACTTTTGTTGATTTACAACATGAACCACGCATTAAACTGGTTTGGGATTATTTGCGTAAACAAGCCGATCAATATCAACATTTACTGGTTGACTAAAAATCTGAATAAAAAAGCCAATCATAGTAGATCGGCTTTTTTGAAATTATTAATAATTAATCAAAAGTTTCTTGGACTAGTTTTTTCATGCGCGGTTTATAAAACACATAATAGCTAACACCTAAAACAACTAGCCATAATGGACTAACATATAATGCTTTTAAGGTATCTGGCTCTAGTGCCAAAATCACTAAAGTGAACAAGAAAAATGCAATGACAACATACGCCATCAACACCCCGCCCGGCATTTTAAAGGTCGATTTAGCATGTAGCTCTGGACTCAACTTACGGTAACGTAAATAGCACGCCATGATCAGAAGCCATACGCTAATAAAGAGAATCACACAGAGTGAACTTGCCAAAGTAAATGCTTCCATCGTGTTAGGCACGAAGTACTGAAGTACCGCCCCACCCATAATGAAAATACATGAGAAGATTAAACCATTTGAAGGTACGGCACGTTTTGATAAACGCCCCAATGCACTTGGCGCCTGACCATCTTTCGATAAACCGAACAGCATACGACTGGTTGAAAACACACCGCTGTTCATAGAAGACATGACCGAAGACAACACCACCAAGTTCATAATGATGGCAGAAACCGGAATACCCGCATTTAAGAACAACTCAACAAACGGGCTTTTATCTGCGCGAATGTGATCCCATGGTGTCACTGACATCACGACAAAAAGTGCTAATACATAGAATAAAATAATACGAATTGGAATCGCATTAATTGCTTTTGGCAGATTTTTCTCTGGATCTTTGGTTTCAGCGGCTGTTGTACCAATCAGCTCAACACCAATAAAGGCAAATACGGCAATCTGGAAACCCGCCAAAAACCCACTTACCCCTTTCGGGAATAAGCCACCATGCGACCACACATTACTTACACTCACGACCTGACCATGAGGAGCTTGGAAGTGAGTTAAAATCATATAACCACCCACACCAATCAGGCCAATAATAGCCAAGATCTTAATGAGTGCGAACCAGAATTCAACTTCACCAAACAACTTCACAGTAAGAAGGTTAAGCCCTAAAACGAAGAGTACACAGCCTGCACTAATCATGGCCTGTTGCATGGGTGAGAAACTTGTGCCCTCTGGCAGCCAGAAACTTAAATAGTTAATGACGGCAGAAAGATCGGCAATACCCACTAACACCCAGCCTAACCAATAGGTCCAGCCTATATAGTAGCCAGCCCCTGGGCCGATTAAGTCGTATGCCATATCGACAAATGATTTGTAATGTAAGTTAGCAAGCAGTAGTTCACCCAATGCACGCATCAGAAAAAAGAACATGCCACCAATTAACATGTAAATCACGAGAATTGAAGGACCTGCGAGGGAGATTGTTTTGCCCGACCCCATAAATAAGCCGGTTCCAATTGCGCCGCCAATTGCAATCATTTGTAGATGGCGATTATTTAATTTCCGTTGTAAATGATCAGGGGAGCTTGCCTCATCTGAATGATGAACCATTGTCATATTAGAAGTCCTTTTTATATTTTGCTTAACTTAAATCAGCAACCTATAGGGAGAAAAACGAACCGTATATCGTGGGTTGCTGAGTCTATACATCAGGACAGGATGTTCAAGTATATTTTTCCTTAATTGATATATCGTTTGTCCTGTTTTTTTTTAAGTCACATTATTTATGTACTGCCTTCACGGCAATTTTAATTAATTGCTCTGGATTCTCCAGATTAGCCGGAGTGTAGCATGCGATAATGCTATATGTACTTTCCCAATACCCTCAAAATCGCACCATTGGCTCAAAAATAAACAATATTATTCCGATAAAAAATCAGATAAAAATGAAAAAAGCCAATCATGATAGATTGGCTTTTTAATAAAACTTAATGATCGTTGACGAGTTCGCGTCCTAGCTTTTTCAAGCGTGGTTTATAGAGCACGTGATAGGTGACTCCTAAAATGATCAACCATACTGGACTGATATAGAGTGCTTTCAAAGTATCTGGCTCGAGTGCCAAAATCACCAAAGTGAAAAGCATAAATGCTAGAACCAAATAGCTCATCCAAATGCCACCCGGCATTTTAAAATTTGATTTTTCATGTAATTCAGGACGTAATTTTCGATAGCGTAAATAGCACACCATGATGAGACTCCAGACACTAATGAATAGAATCACACAGAGTGAACTTGCCAGCGTAAATGCTTCCATGGTGTTTGGAACAAAGTACTGAAGTACCGCTCCACCCATGATAAAGATACAAGAGAAAATCAAACCATTTGAAGGCACGGCACGTTTTGATAAACGACCAAATGCACCCGGTGCTTGACCATCTTTTGATAAACCAAACAGCATACGGCTGGTTGAAAACACACCGCTGTTCATTGAAGACATAACGGAAGATAGCACCACCAAGTTCATGATGATGGCAGAAACCGGAATACCCGCATTTAAGAATAACTCAACAAACGGGCTTTTATCTGCGCGAATGTGATCCCATGGTGTTACTGACATCACAATAAAGAGCGCTAATACATAGAACAAAATAATACGTATCGGAATCGCGTTAATTGCTTTTGGTAAATTCTTCTCTGGATCTTTCGTTTCAGCAGCCGTTGTACCAATCAGTTCAACCCCGACAAAAGCAAAGACGGCTATCTGGAAACCAGCCAAGAAGCCTTCAGTACCTTTCGGGAATAAACCGCCATGCGACCAAACATTACTCATGCTTGCAACAGCACCTTGCGGAGCTTGGAAATGGCTGAAAATCATGTAGCCACCCACACCAATCAAACCAATAATGGCCAAGATCTTAATGAGTGCAAACCAGAATTCGATTTCACCAAACAAACGTACTGTCAGTAGGTTAAGACCCATCACAAACAATACACAGCCAGCACTAATCATGGCTTGTTGAGTTGGAGAGAAGCTCGCTCCATCGGGCAGCCAGAAACCTAAATAGTTAATGACCGCAGAAAGATCAGCAATACCCACCAACACCCAACCTAACCAATAGGTCCAGCCCAAATAATAACCAGCCCAAGGACCAATCAGATCATGAGCCATATCAACAAAAGATTTGTAATGCAGATTTGCAAGGAGCAACTCGCCCATTGCACGCATCAAAAAAAAGAACATTCCTCCAATAATCATATAGATCAAAAGGATTGAAGGACCTGCGAGGGAGATAGTTTTGCCTGAACCCATAAATAGGCCAGTTCCAATTGCACCGCCAATTGCAATCAGTTGTAAATGACGGTTAGACAATTTTCGTTGCAGATGATCAGGAGAATTTTCTGTATCTGAATGACGAGCCGTTGTCATATTAAAATTCCTTTTTAAATTCCTTTGTTAAGATCAGCAACCTATGGCTAAAATCGAACCGTATACCATAGGCCACTGAATCTGTTCACCAAATACTGACTGGATAAACCGTATCTATCTTCCTTCTGTTAGATACATCATCATTTTTGGAGTAAAAACGAATTACTTTTGTGCTGCCGTCACGGCAATTTCAATGAGCCAGTCTGGATTAACCAAATCGGCCTGAATTGTGGCACGCGATGGAGCAACACACCCTTTTAACCAGTCAACCCAAATCGC
Source organism: Acinetobacter calcoaceticus (assembly GCF_900520355.1). NCBI lineage: Bacteria > Pseudomonadati > Pseudomonadota > Gammaproteobacteria > Moraxellales > Moraxellaceae > Acinetobacter > Acinetobacter calcoaceticus. The sequence goes on from NZ_LS999521.1 coordinate 3,801,288, forward strand.
ATTTACGGTTGAAAAGTCAGAAAGATTTTTCAAATAGAGCTGTGCAGAGAGCAAGCGAGATTTGTCGGTATCAGCAAGCGCCAAAAGTTCATCAATCGTTGCAAGAATTTCACGAGTTTGACCTGCCACGTCTTGCTCGGTATTTTTAGGTACCTGACCTGACAAATAAACCACTTTGTTAAAAACAGTCACGGCGCTCATGACTTCGTTAGTGTTAATCTTTTGTATATCTGAATTAGACATTCGGATTTCCTTATACCTGATTAATAAATTGAACACGGGCAGTAACTGCACACATCAGCTCGTAACCCACCGTACCAGATGAAACTGCGACATCATCAATAGGCAAAATAACGCCTGTACTTGATTGGCCCCAAAGCACGACTTCACTGCCGACTTTGGCATTTTCAATACCCGTTAAATCGACTGCCAACATATCCATGCTGACGCGGCCGACTGTACGAGTACGTACAGAGTCCACTAAAACTGGCGTACCTGTCGGTGAAATACGCTGATAACCATCGGCATAGCCACAAGCTACAATCCCAATCGTCATGGGTTGCTCTGCGACAAAGTTTGAGCCATAACCTACGCTTTCATTCGCATCTAAATGCTGAACGGAAATAATTTCACTGCGTAAACTCATGGTGGGTTGTAAACCCCAATCGGCAATACTATGCGTCGGGTAGTCTGGCGAGCTGCCATAGAGCATGATGCCGCTACGTGCATAATCTGATTTGAGCTGGTCTTGATAGCGCAGAATTGCCGCGCTATTACTTACCGATCTTTCACCCGGTAAATCTTTAATAATGTCTTCAAATGCAGTGATTTGATAATCAATACCTTTCTGACCGAAACGCTCGCCATCTGCATCTGAAAAATGCATCATGTGCGTAATCTTGGAGACGTTTGCTAAATTATTTAAACGTTCCCATGCCTGAACATAGTGCTGTGGTTTAAAACCAAGACGGTTCATGCCACTGTTCATTTTTAGGCAAACATCAAATTGTGCCGGATAAGGATGCTTTTGAACCCACTCAATTTGCTCTTCACTGTGAATGGTGAAACTGAGTTGGTACTGCACACAATCAAATAAGTCTTGAGGAGAAAAAATCCCTTCGAGCAATAAAATTGGACCCGTCCAACCTAAAGCACGAGTTCGTTTTGCTTCATCAAGATCAAGTAAGGCAAAACCATCTGCCGCCTTAAACGCTTCATAAACACGTTCAATTCCATGTCCATAAGCATTGGCTTTTACAACAGCAAAAACCTTACTGTTTGACATAGCCTTGCGTACCACCGCCAAGTTGTTTTGTAAGGCTTGACGGTGGATGACTGCGGTAATAGGACGAGGCATGATTAATTTCCTAACGTCCGTTATGCAGCATGCGCGTGTGAATAGCGCTGAATTGAAAGACCATCTGTACTGATTTCAGTCTTATGATTGAGTACGATGTCGCTGATTAATTTTCCTGAACCACACGCCATAGTCCAACCTAAAGTGCCGTGACCTGTATTCAAGAACAGATTTTTAAAGCGAGTCGCACCAATAATTGGGGTACTGTCTGGCGTCATTGGACGTAAACCAGTCCAGAAAGATGCCTGTGCCATATCACCGCCCGGGAACAAGTCCTGAGTCACCATTTGCAAGGTTGCACGGCGGTCTTCGTTCAGACCTAAATTGAAACCACTTAACTCTGCCATTCCACCTACGCGAATACGTTGGTCAAAACGAGTAATCGCGATTTTATAAGTTTCATCAAGCACCGTAGATTGCGGAGCAAAAGCAGGGTCAATAATTGGAATCGTTAACGAGTAACCTTTCACAGGATATACAGGTAACTGTAGATCGAGTGGTTTCAAGAAATCACGTGAATAACTACCAAATGCTAGAACATAACGATCTGCGGTTAAGACTTTACCATTGACCTGAACGCCCTTAATTTCATCGCCTTCAACAATCAATTTTTCTACGTTCTGGTTGAACTGGAAGTTAACCCCCAGCTCTTTAGCAATTTGAGCTAAAGCGTTAGTAAATAAATAACAGTCGCCTGTCTCATCATTTGGTAAATGCAAACCGCCGACCAATTTATCTTGCGTATTTGCTAAAGCTGGTTCTACACGGCCAAGTTCATCGCCATTTAATAATTCGTAACTTACGCCACACTCTTGTAGAACACTAATGTCGCGTTGAACCGCTTCCATTTGTGCTTCTTTACGGAATAACTGCAAAGTGCCTTTCGCACGGTTTTCGTAATTAATACCTGTATCTTTTCTAAGTTCACGTAAGCAGTCACGGCTGTATTCAGCCACACGCATCATACGTTCTTTGTTCACAGCATAACTTTGTGGATTACAGTTTTTCAGCATCTGCGCCATCCACTGTAATTGCCACATGCTGCCATCTAAATTAATAGCAAGCGGTGCGTGGTGTTGGAACATCCACTTCACAGCTTTAAAAGGAATTCCTGGTGCTGCCCAAGGGGTTGAATACCCTGGCGAAATTTGACCTGCATTACCAAAACTTGTTTCTTCAGCAGGACCTGACTGTCGATCAAGAACAGTGACCTCAGCTCCTTGTTGAGCTAGATAATAGGCACTTGCCACTCCGATAACGCCGCTACCTAATACAATTACGCGCATTTCTATTCCCTCACGCACACCAGTTTATTTAACTAGTATATTTCTACTTAAATAGTTTATTTCACTGTTTTTTGGGCTATAATCTAGGTAAATATATGTATTTCTCGTGAGAATTTTAAAAAAAGAGGAAATATCTATGCGCCCCTTAGATCGTATAGATCGCATGATTCTGGATATTTTGCAGCGTGAAGGACGAATTGCGATTAGTGAATTGGCATCGAGAGTCAACCTGTCGACCACCCCCTGTTCAGAGCGTGTCAAACGACTTGAACGCGATGGCATTATCATGGGTTACTTCGCACGACTAAACCCAGCTTATGTAGACCGTAATCTGCTCGTTTTTTTAGAAATTAAACTATCAGCCAAATCTGGCGATGTATTTGATCAGGTTGCCAGAGACTTAGTCGAGATTCCTGAAGTACTCGAATGTCATCTCATTTCAGGTGAGTTTGACTATCTTGTAAAAGCGCGCTTAAAAGAAATGAGTGCCTACCGCCGCTTGTTAGGAGATCTATTAAAGAAACTCCCCGCTTCGGCATCTTCACATAGTTATGTGGTCATGGAAGAAGTTAAAGAAACTTTATATCTTGATGTGAGTAAGTAAAGCGAGGCCACGATTGAACTCGCTTTACCCACATTTTGAACATTAGAAATATTTTAAAATCGAAATATGTTTGTTTTGATGTTTGAATTTCGAGAACCACTTAACTGCCGGATAAAGTGCAAAAGACAACACAATCGTGATTAACCACAGTATCCACACATGATTAACCGATAAATAATTTCCATGGTTGACACCCCACATATTCACTGCAAACACATACATCAGTTTCAACACATATAAATGCAGTAAATAAAAGAACATAGGCACCGAGCCAAATATCACCAATGGTTTTAAAAATGAATATTGCTGCATACGTTCGAAAGCAACCAGCACAATTAAACCGATTCCAACATTCAGCAAAATAAACAGTAAAGACGGTGGATACTTGGTGAGGTTAAAAAAGCTCATTAACGTCAGTTGTAATGACTCAAAATGTTGCCACGGCTGGTCACCATAGATATTGATAAAACGCAGTAAAACAAACAGGCCTATACTTGCCAGACCAATACTCAATAAATAGTGGGTTCTTTGCTTTGCAGTATATTTTGAACTAAAGAATTGGCCTAAAACATAACCCAGCAAAATAACACCAATCCAAGGCAAAACAGGATAGCTTGTACGAAGCTTTATACCTGCAAACTCAATCCAGCCACGCTCGTGTAAAACGAACCATATATTCTGTAAAAAACCATTTGTAAAATGCACTGAATCTAAAAAGTTGTGCCCAAAAATAATCACTAAAGCTGCGCCAGCAATGACAGGCAACGGTAAACTAACACAACCAGCCAACACTACCATGCTAATACCAATCGCCCATATCACCTGCAAATAAATGACTTCTGGTGGAAAAGTTGCTGTCCAAGCAAAGTTTACCAATGTCAGCTCTAACACAATTAAAAATAGACCACGCTTCAATAAAAACGTACGGGTTTGCTGTAAATCCTGTTTTTTTGAATGAAATAAAAAAGCCGAAATACCTGTTAAAAGAACAAAAACCGGAGCACAAATATGTGCCAATAACCGACTACCAAATAAGGCAGGTTCAGTCACTGTTACATCCATTGGATCTATGACCTGCTTATGCAAATAGAAAGTTTCTCTTACATGGTCAAGCAACATAATCAAGATGACCAAACCACGTAAGGCATCAATCGACTGTAAACGCTCAATATTTTTTTCTAAAGCCATAGCGATAATCAATAAAATAATGTAACGTTATACTATTACATTTAATCCCTTTTGTCTTTCATGGCTGCTCATTTATGCAACACAAATTAGGTTTGTTGTCTTCCTTAGGTCTATCGTTTATATCGACACTCAGTTGGGGAGAAGAAACGTCAACGGTATTGGCAACCATACGCGTTCAGGCTGAAACCACCCAAGAAGATGTAAGTCAAAATAGTTCAGCGACTAAATTTTCCCACGATGTTTTGGATGTACCTTTTAATCGTGCTTTTGTTTCTAAACAGGTGATGGAACAACAAGACGTTCAGCGCATTGATGATGCATTAACCTTAGTCAGTGGGGTTTTTCATCAAAACAATTATGGCGGCGGTTTTTGGGATAATTACTCTTTCCGAGGTTTTAGTGGCGATCCAAATTTAGGGGCTACCATGATCCGTAATGGTTTAAGTGTAAACCGAGGTGTTAATGCTCCCAAAGACATCGTAAATATTGACTCTTTAGAATTTTTAAAAGGACCAATGGCTGCCCTCTACGGACGTGGAGAAACAGGTGGTTTGCTCAATCTAAATAGTAAAAAACCACAGTGGGAACGTGAAAGTGAAATTAACTTACGCGCCAATAGCCAAGAACAATATAGAATGAGTCTGGAACATACCTCGCCGATTAACGATGAATTGGCCTATCGTTTAGCTGTTGCCTATGAAGATAATCAAAGCTTCCGTGATCATGTCAGCAGTGAACGCTGGTTCTTTTCGCCGCAGCTCACATGGAAAATTTCAGACCAGACTCAACTCGACTTCGATAGTGAATTTACTCAGCACAAAGGAACCTTTGACCGCGGGGTAAGCACGGTTAATCACCAGTTTGTGATGGACCCGAAAACATTTACTGGTGAACCTGACGATGGCGATATGAAAGTAAAAGATTACTTTTACCAGTTACGTCTTAGTCATGAATTTAACCCTGACTGGAAACTGAATAGTGCGGTCAGTTATAAAGATGCTCAAATGGTCGGCTTTTCGACCGAACCACGACGCATACAAGCTAACGGCCGTACTTTAGAGCGCCAACGCCGCTATCGTGATTATCAAAGTGAAGATGTGCTGGCTCAGACAGAATTGCTTGGTAAGCTTGATACTTCATGGGCTCGACATGAAATTTTACTTTCAACTGAACTTGGTCAACTCGATTATCAACAATATCAACTGCGTCGTAACCACAGCTCAGGCATGCCAAATACAATTGATATTTACCAACCTGAATATGGAAAATATTTACCAGATTTAGCACCGTTCACCAACACCAAAGAACAGCAACGCTATTTCGCACTCAATGTACAAGACCAGATTTTTTTTAATGATCAGTGGAGTGTGCTATTCGGCAACCGTTTTGATCAGGTCGAACAAGACTTTAAAAATCACCTGACTCAGACCGAAAGCAACCAGACCCTTCATCAAAATAGTCCACGTTTCGGAGTAAATTTTAAAGCTTCTGACCAATGGGCTTTTTATACGAACTATGGTCGCTCATTTGCGATGAATAGTGGTATGAACCGAAATGGTCAAACCTTTGCCCCTGAAAAAGGTGAAAGCTATGAGGTCGGTACAAAATATAAGATTAACGACCAAAGTGTACTCAGCCTTGCTCTGTTTAAAATGAAAAAACAAAATGTGCTGACAACAGATCCAATCGACAATGCATTCCAAACAGCCGCTGGTGAAGTCAGCAGTAAAGGGATTGAATTTGACTTAAATAGCCAGATCAATGACCGATGGCTCATCAATGCCAACTATAGTTATACCGATGCTCAAATTGAAAAAGACCAAGACCTAGCGAAAGGTGCTCGTCTGAGCAATGTTCCAAAACACCAAGGTTCAATCAGCACCGATTATGAGTTTCTGCAAGAAGGCACGAAAAAGGCAGGTGTAGGTGCTAACCTCACCTATGTCGGTGAGCGCAGTGGTCATAACATTGATAATGGATTTAACTTACCAAGTTATACGCTGGTGAATTTAAATGGCTACTACGCCCCGTCTGACCGCTTACGCTATCAGCTCAATGTGAATAATCTATTTGATAAAACTTACTATGTCTCAAGCTATAGCGATTTATGGGTTCAACCGGGTGAACCACTGAACGCTTCAATTTCGGCACAGTGGAAATTTTAATTCATCTATAAAATAAAAAAGCCCGAATCATTTTCGGGCTTTTCATTAAAACATACCATTTTCATTGATGAGCGGGTCGGGTTGTATTTGTCCAATATCCCAAAACTCAGCAATTTTTCCATTTTCGAAACGACAAATATGAACCACTGCCAAGGTTGTTAACCCGTTCATTTGCATTTCGAGTTTAGAATGCACAGCGACCAAATCACCATCTTCAATGACATGTTGAACATCAAAGACTTTGTTTGGCGTTTCAATTGCACTTTCACGCATTCCTTCCTTCAAAGAAGTTACATCGCCCGCATAATAAGGGTTGTGATGCTTGAAGTTAGACGCGGTGTAATTGCTATAGGCTTCATCGACTTCGCCAGCAGCGGCAAGCTCTAAAAACCGTACAGCAATTTTTTTTTGAGATAAGTTCATGATTATCTCCTACCCATTATTTTAGACTTTACTGTAACAAGTCATCTTCTTCATCTTCATCCTCATCGAAGACATAGGCCATGCAGCCCCACCCATCATATTCGCCCTGAAACTTTTCAGCGATGCTGGTAAACCATTGTTCCAAATCAACAATATCTGAGTACTCTGGTTCCATGTTGACAAAGACTGTAATCACCCATTCATTTGGTTCAACAGAATCATCTTGAAAGAGTGAAACTTTTTGTTCTTGGTACAGTAAATAGAGCGCACATTGCTCTGCATTTTTCTGATCTTGAAAAGCGATAGAAAATTCAATTTCATGTAGATCGGTTAAATCATCCCCATCTTCAGCCATTTGCCAAAGTACATTACCGTTATCGTCGTCTGGAAATTGTTCGTAATCACGAGTCATAATATGATCCCTTGTTGTTGTTGCCGTATTAATATTATTCGGCATTAAGAATACCCGACTTTTATTGCAGTTTGGGTATATATTCCGTTCCCAATTGCATCAAATTAATTTTTTAATTATATAAATTTTAAAAAGGCACCTGCGATTCAATCACCACATCCGTTCTATTTAAGGGATGCTGGAAAGCCAAATATGCGGCATGTAACGCCATCCGGTTTAAGTGAAATTGCTTAGGTTCGGGGTGATATAACTTATCACCCATAATCGGATGTCCAATATGCATCATGTGTACACGTAGCTGATGTGAACGCCCTGTTACTGGTTCAAGCAATACTCGACTTTGATCTGTTTGGACATCATAGACGAGAGGTTGAAATAAGGTTTTAGCATGTTTACCTAATTCAAAATGCACAATTTGTCTCGGGCGATTTTCCCAATCGGTAATGAGTGGAACCTCGACGCTCCCCTCTTCCTCGACTTGGCCTTGCACCAAGGCAATATAGTGTTTTTTGACTGTTCTAGCCTGAAACATTTTACTCACCGCAACTTCTGCATCACGGTGTTTGGCAAACATGAGTAAGCCTGATGTTGCCATATCTAGACGATGAGTCACTTTGGCTAAAGGGAACTTTTCCAGCACTCGTAAATAGGCACTGTCATGATGCTCAGGCAAACGACCCATAACCGACAATAGGCCCGCAGGTTTATCAACCACAATGAGGTCATCATCTTCAAATAAAATTGAAAGAGGGTCTTGTGGTGGAGCATAAACAAAGTTGTCGTTTAAAGGCATGGTCGTAGAAACAGCAATGGAGCATGGCGGCAGATCATAAAGAAATTTCCGATTTACCGCAAAATATTCTATAACTCCCCATGTTCCACGTGAAACTCAAAAAAATTTACCGTTTTTTATTCATTTCAGATAAAAGATCGAGCTGAATTTCTTGAATATGTGCAAGCCTTTCCCATTGATGCGATAAAAGATGATCCATTTTTTCATGTAAATGGCGAATCTTGAGCTCGGCTTTTAGATTAATTTGATAGTCATGTTGAGAGCGCAAACGATCTTTCGCTTCTTGCCGATTTTGACTCATCATAATGACAGGTGCCTGAATTGCAGCTAAACAGGACAATACCAAATTAAGCAAAATAAATGGATAAGGATCAACAGGATGCACCACCATCACTACGGCATTTAAAATGATCCAAGCCACTAAAAATAGTGCTCTAACCCAATATCTGTAAAGTGGCTGGTACTATTTTTCGGTGGGCAGGAATCACAGGCAACATGTACAGCCGCCCAAGTAAATTTTTAATATGCACTACTGTGGTCACGGTCAGTACTTGAGTCTCTTCATTTTTATAAATAGATAAAGTCACATTTAAATGTTTATCATCATCTCCAATCAATAACTCATTTTCAGTACGCTGTAACAAGGTAAAAATTCCAATTCGATCCCCTGCTACATATTCACTTTCTAATTTATGGGGATCAATTTGTTTAAAACTTCCTAAATCTTTAAGTCCAATCTTGGACGTAATTTTATTACGCACATTCATGCTCCACTCTATCCACTGCGGAGTGTGATGGAACAATTTAATGAGCTGTTGAAATACATTAAGGTCGGGTTGACCAAGCACAATGCTCCAAGAATCATGAAAATAAGCATTGTTCAATTGAGAAGAGATTTGGCTATCACTTGGTAAAGCGGAAAGATAAGGCCTATTCATAAATTATATTCTTATAAAGTATTTTTTTATTATAGCGAATTTTTTAGGGTGTCAAGGGAAAACATCTATGGTTTACCTCAACAATCATAACTTTGTAAGTTATAACCTTGTGCCTATAAACTTTTGATTTATAGCGTCCTAAGCCGAATCGAGACCTTTTGGGTGAGTACACACTAACGTTATACGTTTTGGTGCATGCTACTCTTTTCGATCCCTATCACACCCTTGAGATATAGTTTAGCCAGCACCCTGCGGGATTGTTTTTCTAAGAACAGCTAATTTTCATTATTTTTGGAAATTTTTACGCCATTAAGTAAATTAAAAAGAATTTATTCCCATTTCACCATAATTAGTTAAATTTAAATTCCACTTTATTTGTGTTTTACGGTTTATTTTACCAAGCCATTAACCATTTTTAGCAACATTGCATCAAAATATAAAAATTAAATCACCCTTCATTTCTTCAGTCATGAAGGGCAAAAATCTTTTATGAAGAGATAAAACCATGCTTACGAGCGTTGTAAACGGTGCATAACGCGATGAGAGCAAAAACCAGCATAATCCATGGAAAAGAAGCTGCACCAAAACTTTCAAGTAGCCCACCGCCAACCATTCCACCGAATGCGATAGTAAGGTTAAACATAGTGACCAACATGGACTGTGCGACATCTGCTTCATGACCCGCAGTATTTGCTAAAGCAGTCTGTAATAATGTTGGAGCGCCGCCAAAAGTTACTCCCCACAGCACAACGCCAGTTATAACTACAAAACTCGAAGAGCTGTAAGCACCTAACAGTATTGTTGCGATAGCAAATACAAATAAGCTTAAAAGCGTTATTTTTCTTAATGATCGATCGATAAACATACCTGTAATCAAGATGCCTACAATTGAAGAAATACCAAATACAAAAAGTATCGTCTCGACTTTGTATGCCTGCCCTGTTGAAGCTAAGAAAGGCGAAATATAAGTATAAAGAATGCTATGGGCTAATATCCAAAGGAATACTACTGCTAAAACAGCTCTAATGCCGGGCATTAAAAGAACTTTTAAAATGGGCAACCTTTTTTGTGCTGATTGTCCAGCAAAATCAGGAATACTAAAACGAATCCAGACAAATAAAATCAATGCCAGTAAAGACATGATCCAAAATACGCCACGCCACTCAAACAGCGTTCCCAACCACGCACCCAAAGGAACACCAATAGACAAAGCAATTGGCTGCCCAACCCCAGCAATTGCTAAAGCTCGACCTTGATACGATGCTGAGACCATGCGCCTTACATAACCCGCTAAAAGCCCCCATATAACGCCCGCCGCCATACCTGCAATGAAACGAGCAATCAAAGTCAAAATGTAATCATTTGATAAGGCAGTAATCGCATTAAATAAAAGTAAACCTGCAATAGCACTGAGTAACAAGGGTCTCCGATTCCAACTACGGGTAAGACTAATGAGAGGTATTGCCGCTAAAACTGAGCCCAAGGCATACACTGCAATAAGCTGCCCTGCGTATGCCTCTGAAATATTTAGCCCTTGACTGATTTGAGGCAAGAGCCCTGCTGGCATAGTTTCTGTCATAATGGTGAGAAAGCCAGCAACTGTAAAAGCCAACAGTTTCCAAATCGGTAATTGAGCAGAGAACTCTTCACTTAACTGATGAGATGTTTCATCACTCTTAATATTCATAAAGCTTTACTCTCAAACTCTTTTTCAGCGGGCGTACCATGCTCTGCATAGCTATATGTTTGTTTTACAACGTTAGGATGGAAAGACATTTGTTCTCCATGTGAACTAAAAATATTATTCAGGAATGATCATTCCAATTTAAGTTAAATAAAAACCTTAACTATTCAGCTCAACCATAGTTAAGGTTTAAATGAATTTTATAAAACGTTTAAAGTAATCTCGACCACATCCATTAAACATTGCTTTCTTTGTTCAAGCGGGCTGCCTTTGCCTAAAACACGTAAACCTTGCATGGTATTTAGAAAGAAACTTGCTAATGCACGTGGGTTTTGGGTAGAAGCAATTTCGCCAGATTGTTGAGCTTTAATTAATAAATTCTCTAAAGCATGCTGTAGTTTCTGTAGATTACTTACAACAAATTGAGCGACATCTTCATCATGGCCAGACAACTCTAAACAAGCATTTGCGACCAGACAGCCTTTGTGTTCTGCATCATTTAGCTCATCTTCAACTACATTAACAAGTAATTGCCGAATCAGTTCTTTCGGTGAGCCTGAACCAGACAACAACTTTACATTATTAAGTGTAGTTAAAAGTTCATAGCGTTGTAATGCTTTTTGATAAAGCCCTTGCTTACTTTGAAAGGTACTGTAAAGACTACTTCTAGATAATCCTGTACCTTCAACTAAGTCTTGAACTGAAGTCGCTGCATATCCATGATGCCAAAAAACATGCATGGCTGCATCAGCAATTTCATCAATTTCAAATTCCTTTGTTCTCATAAGCAGCCTTAACAGGAACGGTCGTTCCAATTAATTTATGATATGAAGATAAATAAGTCAAATTAAAAGTTATTTTATCAATCGTTGTCCCATCTGGATCATTCAAACCAAACTTACTCATTACTGCTTTTAAGATTTTTTGTTTTGCTCTTTCAGTATTATTTTTTATAGATAACTTTTTCGCTTGAATACATTATAAAAACATATTATAAACTATTTCTAACCAAATAATTGGTTTTTGGAACTTTATAATGAACAACAATATTATAATCTTTGGTTATGGAACAGGTATTTCCAAAGCCGTAGCACATAAATTTGGTAAAGAAGGCTATAAAATCGGGTTAGTGGCACGAAATGCCGAAAAACTCGAAAAGGCCATTTTAGAACTTAAAACACATGGTATTGAAGCTTACGCTTTTACATGTGATTTAGCTGTTCTTGAAAACATACCAAATCTTATTAAATGCATTAAAGATCAATTAGGAGAGATTAAAAATATTCATTGGAATGCTTTCCATGATATTGAAGGTAACATATTAGAAACCCCTCCACTGGAGCTCACCAAAAGCTTTCATATTCGCGTTTCGAGCTATATTGCTACGGTACAAGCTTGCCTAGGTGATTTAGAAAAAAATCATGGCAGCATTTTATCGACAAATGGAATTTTCGCGTTCGATGCAGTGGGAATAGATTTAGTTGCCAAAGAGTATTCATCATTAGCCATTACTGCTGCCGCCCAATATAAAACCACCAATTTACTTGCTCATAGTCTAGCTGACTCAAATGTTTACGTGAGCCAAGTGATTGTGAATGGTTTCGTTGATGGGACATCAGGCGCTCAAGATAAAACGTACACAGTACATCCCGAAACCATTGCAGAGCAGTTCTGGTACTTACACCAACGTAAACAAGAAACCGTTTCTCTTTGTGGAGAAGCAATTCAAGCTGCTTAAACAATTTCTTATGACAGAACAAGCGTACTAAATTACGCTTGTTCTAGTTTTTAAATTTATGCTTACGTACTGCAAAATTATTTAATTATTTTTCATACTCTGAAGGATCAATTTTGTATTTTTTAAATAAAATAGAGCGTACAGAATCATTTATGCTGTCATCATATTTAATAATTAAATAAATATCTTTCTTAGTTAAAGGAATAGTTTTTAAAATATCACTTAGCTCTGTACTTCTAATGGAACGTACTTCACTTGGTTGTTTAGATATTTCAGGATCTTGCTCTTCAAACTTAAAATCAACACCTTGCAAGTTGAAATAAACCATAACTCTTCTGTTTAAAGAGTCACTATCATCATATAGAACTGTTCCTGCTGGAAGGATTGTATATTCCGAATAATTATCACCATTTGAAGAAATTTTTAGAGGCTTCTCTAAAATATGTATCTTAGGCATTTCTCTAAAGCTCCACAGATAAAAATTTAAAACTAATTGAATTAAAAACAAAATTCCTAATATGATTATTACCAGATTTTTTTTCATATATCCCTACTTCTTCAGATGATATGTATTTTTAATATCTACTTTTACATCAGGAGACTTCATTAAATAATCATTTAAATTATCGGGTAAAAATAGGTATTTTGGCATTTCATATTTACTTGCTTTAAATGCTAATTTTGCTGTAGTTGGTAATACTTTATCAGCATTTACAAACATATGGCCTGATTTCGCCATACTTGGGATTGCTTTTTTCGTTGCTTCCAAGCTTTGAGTAGTACAATTAGGGGCCAAAGCAAAATAGTCTTGAGATAAAACATAGCTTTTATAGTATTTTTCAGTTCGCCTTAATGTAGCTGTTTTCAATAAATCATTATAATAATTTAATACAAGCATAGCCTGACTATCAAAAATTCTATAGCCATAAGCATGAGTTGTTCTAGTTCTTGAAGTTCCTGATCCTTGGCTATTTTCATCAGCAATATAAGCGTCAAAGCTACTCCAAATCCTTAATATCCCTTCTCCGCGGGGACTACTAGCCCCCTCTAAAGTAAAAATACCAAAGCTTTCAGGTTTCGTCTTTCCATATCTACCAAAATCATAAATATAATCCTTACCTTTCAACTTAATATAAACAGCCGTATGGCCATAAGGCGACTCTTTATCCCCTTCTCCATAAGCACTCCCTACTAATAGATGTAACTCAGCCTCTGGTTTCAAAGGAACTTTCTGGGTCGGTGGATTCGCTGTATTTGTTGTTGTACTTGTTGTTGAATTATTCCCCATTTACAAAATCTTCCTGTTCGAACCAATTAACAACTAATTCATCATTTTCAGCAGACTTTATGGTTTTTGTCATTCCTTTCTCATTAGTAAAACCATAAGACTTTATTCCTGTTCTTTTATTCAAAATTGAATAAGGAATTCCTTCTAATGGTTCATTCTTAGACGAATCTATAGCTTGGAAATTACGATGCTCGTTTTTAATACGCAAATCGGGCAATGCAGGAACATTCGCATTCGCACTCCCACCTCCCATAAACAAATGCTGCCCAGCCTTCACCTCAAACTTGCCACCAGTAGTCATAAAAATGCCTGAACCAGTAATTTTGACTTGAGAGCCACCTGCGGTGAGTACAATTTCTTTGGCTGCGGTCGCCTCAATTTTGTCTTCTGCTGAAATAATCTGAACAGCTTTACGGGCAATTAAATCGGCTCCATCGCCTTGCGCTTGTATTTCGACTTTGCCTTTGCCTGCATAGAGTCTTGCGCCTTCTTGCGCTGCAAAAAGGCTAATTTTATTTTGGGCATGTGCAATCAAGTTCTTTTGAGTAGACAGATTAATGCTGTCCCCAGCAGTTTGGTTTAGCTGCCCATCTGCGCTTAAGTGAATATCTTCGTTACTGCTCAGCGCGATGCTATTTGGGCTCGCCAACAACATAATCGCCTCTTTAAATGTTTTGGCTTTTGCGTTGTCTTGCTGCTCAAGTTTTTCAATAAAGGATTTTAAGTTTTCTAAATTTTCTAACGGGTCAGTTTGCTGATTTTTGGCAACTTCACTGAGTGCCTTGGCATTGTTAAGGCCACCGTCTATTTGTTGCTTGGCCTCATTTGCATCGAGGTGTACGCCTTGAGCTTGGTCCTGTTTGTGGGTACTAAGGAGTAAGCCACTCCCAGCTCTTACCGCACCCCATTGGTCTGTTCGTAGCTCAAAACCTTCACCACGACCGTCACTTTCGGCATTGTCTTTTGGATGGCTTAAGTTACCCAAGTTTAGTTGGCTTGCCGCATGACTGCTTTGTAGTTGGGCACTGATTTGCCCTGTGGTGTCATCAAAACGTAGCTGGTTAAAACCTTTGCCATCGACTTCTTCGGAGCGAATACCACTGAGTTTTTTAGTGTCGGGTAATTGGCCTTTCTGGTCAAACTGAGTTGGGTGACGTTCGGCTTCGTGAATGCGGCCCACCACAAATGGGCGGTCAATGTTACCGTCAAAGAAGTCAATGACAACAATTTCACCCACGCGAGGCAAGAAGCGTGCGCCATAACCCGCACCCGCCCACGGGGTGAGTACATCTACCCAAGCGGAGTCGGTGTCATTGTCGTTACTTCCTGCTCCACCATCATGATTATGGTCATCAGTTCGAGTAAACAAGAAACGGACTTTAATACGTCCCCATTGGTCAACATGGATGCTTTCGCCCTCTAACCCAACCACTCTAGCGCGCTGTGGGTAAGCGGCTGGTCGGTGTTCTAGTGGATGATATTCAGGCACAGCTTTAATGTTGCGTCGAACGACATTCAGCTCAGAAAAGTGGCGCTGCTCAAGGTTTTGGCTGTCGAGTTGGGCAGCTTTGAGCTTGTCTTTTGGTAATAGTCGCTCAAGTTGCTGTTGTAATTCTTTCGGTAAATTATTCTGGTTATAGTAATGCTTGCTTAAGATTAAGAATTCTTTATCGGCACTATCATGTTGGTCGAGCTCTGGATGGTCATTGAGTTCGAACCAGTAACCCACCTGTGCATCACGGACGTTACCTGAAACGGTAAATTGTTTCGAACTTAGGTGATGATAAGCATTAATGTGCTGGTTAAGCTGTTCAATCTGACTATTGCCAGAAGCTGTGGCTTGGTCTTCGCCTTTTAAGTCCTGCATCCACGCTGGGCTAACATGCCATGCATCTTCAAGGTTCAGACTCGCATTGTCATAGTGTTCGCTGTGCTGCTGCTTACCTTGTACGCTGCCGCTACCTTCTTCTTGTTGGAGGGCATCGGCTTGCCAACGTTGGATATGAACCGACGTCGGCTGTAAGCTGCGCTCAGCTTTAACTTGAGTAATAGTATCGAACTGTTCTGTAGCACTGCTGCGTTGGTAGCGTAGGCTACGGCGTTCAAGAGCCTGATAATTTTGGTTATCGTCAATTAAACGCAAGACTTGTGGCTGAATAGAAACATTCGGGTCGGCGACTAAAAGCTGTGACTCATCGACCAACCAGTTAATACCTTCACTACGCCATAAACGGGTTAAAAAGTCATAATCACTTTCATTTGACTGCATCACAAATGGACGCACATCGTAGTCTTTAGTTAACCCTGCTGTGTCGAGCGTTAAGCTTGAAGCAAATAACGGACTTTTGCCTTGCCATTCTTTAAACAGAATTTCGCTAATATCCCGCACGCTTTTATTCATAAACACGCGGCTATTACGGCGTTTATGCCAGAGTGCGGTTGGGTCTTTTAAGGTGAGGTTATAAATGGTGAGTGAGCCGTCACTTTGCCCTTGGCTCGCTTCGGTAATAATGCCTGTGGTTCTAAAAAACTGGCCCATGTCAGTAACCTGATCGATGGCAACCTGACATCCAATAAATTGTTTTAATGCAATATGCGCGTTTGTCGACAGACACAGTAACTCAGCAACGCTACCTTGGTTGAGCGTATGCTCGCCTTCAATGCGCTGTAAGAAGACTTGCTGATTTAAAGACTGATTTGAGAATTGGATATGAACAGCACGATTTTGTGAAACAAGGCCTAAACGTTCCAATATACTCGACACACTCATCTGCATTTTTATTATCAATCAAACTTATATTTAGCCCGCATTTTAATTAAAAAAAGACTAATCTGTCTATCTATACTCATTTTCAAAATGTAACTAGTCTAAATATGCAGTTTTAGGTTAATTTCTTATTAAATAGGTATTTAAACCGTAAAATCAGATCATTTTAAAGCGCTATAAACCTACCAAGTATATTTAATATTTTTCTTTTATATTCAAATAGATATTAAAGAAAAATAAATATTGAAATTAATAAAATTTAGGATGAGATATGAAAATAAAAAAGTCTGCTTTTTATATATTTATGGTGATTTTCTCACTTCATTCTTCAGCATTTGCTGAGCCGAGTGTCGCCGATATTCAATATAGTGCGGAACAAGGGCAACCTATGGCTCAATATCATCTGGGTATGATGCTTTTAAGCGGCGAACAAGGCGTTGTTAAAAATTTTGAGCAAGCTTTGAAATGGTTAACTGCGGCTGACCAAAATGGAAGCGTGGGCGCAAAATATAGTTTAGGTATGATGTATTACACAGGCACAGGCGTCGAAAAAGATGCCAAGCGCGCTTTTGATTATTTTACTAAGGCTGCGGCTAAGGGTCATGCTAAAGCGCAATATAACTTAGGGGTGTTATACGGCAGAGGCGAAGGAACTGCGCAAAATTATGGAAAAGCGTTTGAATGGTTTAGTCGTGCTGCCGAGCAAGGCTATCCACCCGCGGAATATAATTTAGCTCAGCTATATAAAAAAGGTCACGGCGTCACCCAAAGTGATGAGCAAGCACTGAAGTGGTACACCAAAGCGGCTGAGCATGGCGAAAGTGATGCCCAGTACAACTTGGCCCAAATGTATTTAAATGGTGAAGGCACGCCGAAAAACCTACAACTGGCAAAGAAATGGTTCCAGCAAGCTGCCGATGCAGGCGATGTAGATGCCAAAGAAATGCTTAAAGGTTTAGAATAAAGGCTGTCTTCCCTATAATATTTTTATTTATAAAATGATAAATTTAGATTATTAATAAAATCACATGATCAAACCATTTTATTCTTTATTTTTTCTAATTAAATATAAACATTAATTCTATTATTTTAAAAATACACTTAGATTTATTATTAAATCAAAAATATTTTAAATATTAAATTGACGTAATTAAAATCACCGATTATTATCTCGTTGCTGGCCTACATTGCCAGTCGGTTATGACAGACCGCGAATAACAAAGACGATGTGCAAAATTCTTATTTTGTGTGTCGGGAACTCGTTCGCCCCCTTTTTCTCTATGGTAGGGTGATCTGACCCCATAAAGTTGGACAGTTAATTAAGCAGTTTTTAAAAACTGATTTCTATATTGTACAGGGGATAAACCTTGTAGCTTCACCTTGATTCTCTCATGATTATAATAATGAATGTACTCTTTTACAGTTTTCTCTAATTCATCAATTGATTGAAATTTTTCACCATGAAAGCATTCCGATTTTAATATTCCAAAGAAGCTTTCTATTACAGCATTATCCAAACAATTTCCCTTACGAGACATACTCTGAATTAAACCATGTTGCTTTAATTGCTGCTGGTAATGGGCCATTTGATATTGCCATCCTTGATCGGAATGGAGAATTGGTTTTTCATGTCGCTTAAGTTTAGCCAAAGCATGAATGAGCATCTCTTTTACTAACTCATAATTGAGTTTGCGTTGGATTCGGAACGTAATAATTTCCCCATTAAATAAATCTATAATTGGGGATAGGTAAAGTTTTTCACCATTCACATTAAATTCCGTTACATCAGTTGCCCATTTCTGATTTGGCCGATTTGCTTTAAATTGCCGTTGTAAAATGTTATCAGCCACCATCCCGACACAACCACTTTTATATGAGCGATATTTTAGTGCTCTGATCCTTGATTTGAGTCCCATAGTTTTCATGAGGCGATATACGCATTTATGGTTAATCATTATTCCTGCACTTTTCAAAGCAAGAGTAATTCTACGATAGCCGTAACATCCTTTGTGCTTGTGATATATCGACTTAATATTTTGTTTTAGCTCAGTATATTTATCATTGGAGCGTAGAGCTTTCATGTGGTAGAAATAAGTACTACGGGCTATCTTCGCGATACCGAGTAATAGTTTCAATGGATAGATATGCCTTAATTCTGAAACAACCTGAACACTGTCTGCGGTAGAAATTGAACTTAAGTACGCTGCTTCAGTTTTAAGGCTTTTAGCTTTTTTAAGAAAGCGACCTCTGCGCGCAAAGCTGTAACCTCATCAATGAGTTCTTGTTGAGACTTGTCTTTATCATCTCTGATTGGCTTAACTACTTTGATTTTATCTTGCCTAGTCATATTGGTATAAGTCCGTTTAGTATTAAAACCAGCAATCCCTTCTTTATGATACTGAGCTAACCATCTTCTTAAAATTGACGTCCCGCTCAGATTTAATCGTCTTCTTACTTCTCTTACGGGTATCTTATCAAGAAGCATTTGTATCGCATTGATTTTAAATTCTGGAGAATAATAAGTCTTTTTAATTTTAACATTAAGCCCATCAGTACCATGTGCTTTATAGTTTTCAATCCATAACCGGATGGTTTGGAGATCTACATTAAACTCTTTGGAAAGAATTTTATAGCCTTTACTCCCATCTAAATAAGCCTGAATTACTTTTAGTTTTAACTCTTTTGAATGCTTTGGAACTGGCATAGGACACACCTTATAAGTTTAAAGAGTCTAACTTATGGGGTGCAGTTCAGGGCGGAAGGGGGACACCTTTGTGTGTGCTGGTTCCTTTGTTTCCAGTCTGTCAACCCTCTTTCGTTCTACCACCATAATCAATTGACGGTGATCTGGTGGTAGGACTCCATTTTTAAGGAGTTGACCATGACACTTTTCAAATTTATTCCCTATCCAATTTAATCATTTTATTTATTTAAAATTTGGGTTTTCTATTGCCTAATTTTTTAAATTTACAAAGTATTTTTTATTTTAAAACTTAAATTATTTTATTTTCCTGTGTTTATGGGAGGATTAATTATTACCTAAAAATTATTTTAATATTTAAATTTATTATATTTTTATTCTACTCATAGATATAAATCTTTATGAGAATAATATGACAATTTATAAACCTATTATGGCTTTAAGTTTCATTCTAGGTAGCTTGGGTATTTCGGGCTGTAACTTACACACCCAACAGGATTTTGAAAAAATTTGCCTGTCAGGTGGACACACCCAAGCCAGTTGTGACTGTATTTATCAGCGACTTGAACAAGCTTACTCCCCTAAGCTCATGCAACGCCTAGAACATGTCAGTTTGCAAAGTCCTGTTCTCCCACAGGACTTTGCCCCTACTTTTTTCAGCGTCATGCAGCGGTGTGACAAAAGTAGTATGGGCTAAGCATTTGGCTTAGCCCCTTTATCTCTGTGTTGCAATGGTTTCTTACTTTAAATCAGCGCAAAAGATTAAAGTCTGTTGTGGCACGGGGGCCTAAAGAAGAATATTTTTAAGAAATTTGAACTCTTATAGTTTAGATATTTCTATACTCAGCTCGTTTTTAACGATAAAGTCATGTTTAATAAGTAGTATTTTTTATCATTAATATCATAGAGCTAATAAAAATGAGTTTTTATACAGAACTACAAGTCCGTTATACAGATTTTGACACGATTGATTTATCTACTGAAAAGCAAAAAATTCTAGAAATATTAACGGAGGATTCAATCCACGAAGATGTTTATGGTGATTTAGTAGAAGCCTTTACTAATGGTCATGCAGGTCTTCGTATTGATTCCGTTTATTGCCTAGAACTCATAGAAAAAATTACCGCCCTATTTCCAAATGCAAATTTTGAATGTCGAGGGTTAGGAGAAGAGTACTTCTATACGTGGATCCTCTGTGTTGAAAATGGCCAGATCATTTTTAGCAGCAAGCCTTGGGAAAGTGAAAATCCTTTTATATAAGAATAATCATACGTTCATATTGTTTTGTACGTTTTAACCTACAAACTTTTAGGGATTTTGCGGATTGGCTGCACCCCGCTTTTTTCCTATGATGAGTTCATACAGGAACAGGATGTTCCGGAACACAAAACTACAATAATAGGTTCATGCACTAGGAGCGTGAGATACGACAGGAGTCATATCTAGCAACCAAATACGAAAAAGCTCGACAGGATGTCGGGCTTTTTTATATCTGAATATTAAGAAAATTTTAGAGTTTGAAAATCTCAGGCAAGCTATCTACAAGAATATTAGGAATATTATTTGGATAAACAATCTCGTCTGTTTGACTTAATTCATCAAATGTCCACCAACGACTTTTACTAATCACAAGCTTTTCATGTTCTGACCAGTTTGACGTATTCACTTCTGCATTTTTAATAAAAACAATAAAGAGTCTTTCATTAGACATCACAACTTCCGCACTCGGCAACATCATTTCAAAATTGCGTATTGCAACATGCGTGTCTACATTTTGTCGTACTACGCCTAACTCTTCATAAAGCTCTCGGCAAGCTGCTTGCTCGAAGGTTTCCTCTTCTTCAACCCCTCCACCGACCGTTGCCCAATGTGATTGACCAGCCAAAGCATCATTTGTATGAGTAAATTGAAATAATAAAATTTGATGATTTTCATTAATCACTAATAATCTTGAAGATTTTCTAATACGCATTTGATTTTTTTCTTGAAGTAACAAGGTGGCTATTATTCATATTCGCTTTGAAAAGTTAAATTATTTCTCAATGTACGTTTTAACCTACAAACTTTTAGGGATTTTGCGGATTGGCTGCACCCCGCTTTTTTCCTATGATGAGTTCATACAGGAACAGGATGTTCCGGAACACAAAACAACAATCATAGGTTCATGCACTAGGAGCGTGAGATACGACAGGAGTCATATCTAGCAACCAAATACGAAAAAGCCCAACAGGATGTTGGGCTTTTTTTATGGTCATTTAAAAATGATATTGAACCTAACCTATAACAGGCTATGTGCCTGTTCTTGCTTTTTATGACGTATCCAACGTATTACCAAAAGAACAGCAATAACCACCACAACTGCAACAAGCGCGGGAACTAGCAAAGCTGAAACCGAAAGTAAGATGGCTCCAATCCACTCCCCTGTAGCGATGACAAAATTCCCTAAGCCGCCAGTGGTTGCAGTTGAAACACCGCGTGCAGCGACTGTACTCATTTGCACCACACCTGCCGTACCACCGCCCACAATAATCGCTGCCGCCCAACCCGCGAACTGTGACATTTCCCCACTACTAACCGCCATTGTCGCTAACGTACCTGCGATCATCGCCGCAGGGGTTGCGACTGTGTCTAAGGCATTATCGACCCAAGGAATATAATAAGCTGCGACTTCACACACCGTTGCCACGCCTAAAGCTAAACACACCGATGGCAGAGCTAACCATTCAAAACCCTTCGATGGCTCAAACCAGCCCATCATGGTGGCAATGCTCATCACCAATAGCGGCACAAACACGCGAAAACCGCAGGCAGCACTCAGACCCACACCAATACATAAACCCAATATTGTTTCCATAAGGTTTCCTTTTCATGCCCATCACAGGTCTTGTTATGTAAGTCTTATTTTAAACTAACAAAAAGCCCCATCGGGTGACAGGGCTTTTTGTTAAATGCGAACGCAAATATTATTTTATTCTTAACGTTTAAACTCAGTGCAATAGCATTTAGTGCACGGTGGTAAACGATCTGTATTAATTTCTAAAAACACTCTCTGGCCACATTGAGCGCAGAAATAGAAGCCTGTTCCGGGTTTTTCGCCAGCTGTTACCATGATTGTGTTCCTATAATCGTATAGATATTAAACAGGAATATAACCCAGTTCGAGTGATTGTCAATTGTCCATTTCGCCCGATGATGATGGCATAAATGCAAAAAATGTTATTTGTACGATTTATCTTACAAACTTTTAGGGATTTTGCGGATTGGCGACTTCCCGCTTTTTTCCTATGATGAGTTCATACAGGAACAGGATGTTCCAGAACATAAAACAACAATAATAGGTTCATGCACTAGGAGCGTGAGATACGACAGGAGTCATATCTAGCAACCAAATACGAAAAGGCCCGACAGGATGTCGGGCTTTTTTTATATGCTTATTTTTCTGCTAAATAGCTTCTTACACGTGCATCATTGAGTAAAGTCATTACCCCTTCTGCAATACACCCATTTAAATCTTGTACTAACACACCACTCGTATGAGGAACGGTAAATGGAATAGTTTGTCCATTTCCTAAAGTCGCTTCGAATTTAATTTTACTGCGCCAGAAAAGCAGATTGGTGTAGGTACTACGTAATGAATTTACTTTAATCGCAATCGATTTCGATCCATTCCCATCAACAGGTTGACCATTTTTTAATAGTTCCTTTTGAGTCTGTTGTACCATCGTTTCTGTAATAGACTTAATACTAGAGTCCAGTTTTGTGCCCATATAAGAATATACAATCACTCGTTCATCTGAAGTTTGAGCATTGGTCACATCACCCTTGCCAACGACCTTCACAGGTTGAATTAAACCTGCACGCAGAGGATATTCTGTACTGACATACGGCATAGTCCCACAAGCAGTTAATATAAGTGAGCAAATTGAAATAATGAATAAGTTACGCATTGATATTTTCCAAGAAATCTATTGTGATTTATATTTAAGTGTAAGCGCCGCGTATCTTAATGTAAGTTAAAGAGAATTTGATGACAAAATAAAATAATTTTAAAAAATATAATATATGCAGTCATTTTTTTATAATTAATTAGCTATGCGTAAGTAAATAAAAACCCCACTCTAAAGCGGGGCTTTTAAAACCATATCAATTATTTTTAACTCAATATTAAGCCACTTGGCCTTCTAAAAAGTCTTGCGCAAAACGCTGTAATACACCACCCGCTTCATATACAGAAACTTCTTCTTCTGTATCTAAACGGCAAGTCACAGGCACTTCAACAATCTCTTCTTTACCATCCGCTGTGGCACGTTCAATCACTAAAGTTAAAGTCGAACGCGGCGCAATATTACCAATCACGCTATAAAGCTCTGTACCATCTAACTTCAAAGTCTTGCGGTTTACACCCGGTTTAAACTCAAGCGGTAACACGCCCATACCCACCAAGTTAGTACGGTGAATACGCTCAAAACCTTCTGCCACAATCGCTTCAACACCCGCAAGACGTACACCTTTTGCAGCCCAGTCACGGCTTGAACCCTGACCGTAGTCCGCACCTGCAACAATAATTAATGGCTGTTTACGGTTCATGTAGGTTTCAATTGCTTCCCACATACGCATCACTTCGCCTTCTGGCTCTACACGCGCTTTTGAACCTTGCTTGATCGTACCGTCTGAACGGACCACCATTTCGTTATAGAGTTTCGGGTTAGCAAATGTTGCACGTTGTGCAGTCAAATGGTCACCACGATGCGTTGCATATGAGTTGAAGTCTTCTTCTGGTAGACCCATTTTATGAAGATATTCACCCGCAGCCGAGTCCATCAAAATCGCGTTTGAAGGCGATAAATGGTCGGTGGTGATGTTATCACCCAAAATCGCAAGCGGACGCATGTTCGCTAAAGTACGTGGTGCAGCCAACGCCCCTTCCCAATATGGTGGACGGCGGATGTAAGTACTTTGTGGACGCCAGTCGTAAAGCGGACTTTCGGCCTCTACGGTTACGCCTAAGTCAAACATTGGAATGTAGACTTTACGGAACTGTTCAGGCTTCACAGCTTCTTTTACTAATGCATCAATTTCAGCGTCAGATGGCCAAATGTCTTTCAGGTAAATCGGGTTACCGTCTTTATCGTGACCCAAAGCATCTTTTTCGATGTCAAAACGAATCGTACCTGCAATTGCATACGCCACAACTAGTGGTGGTGATGCCAAGAACGCTTGTTTTGCATATGGATGGATACGGCCATCGAAGTTACGGTTACCAGACAGTACTGCTGTTGCGTACAAGTCACGGTCAATAATTTCTTGTTGGATGACTGGATCTAACGCACCCGACATGCCGTTACAAGTCGTACAAGCATAAGCCACAATACCAAAACCAAGTTGTTCTAAGTCTTTTAGAACTCCCGCTTCTTCAAGGTAAAGTGCAGCCGCTTTTGAACCCGGTGCAAATGATGATTTAACCCAAGGTTTACGAACTAAACCTAGCTCATTTGCCTTACGTGCCAACAAACCTGCCGCCACGGTGTTACGCGGGTTAGAAGTGTTAGTACATGAAGTAATTGCGGCAATAATGATTGCGCCATCAGGCATTAAGCCGTCAGAACGGTTTTCAACAATACCCGCAATACCTTTTTCTTTTAGGTCCGCAGTTGAAACACGTGCATGTGGGTTTGATGGACCAGCAATGTTACGTGTTACTTTTGATAGATCAAAACGTAGTACGCGTGGGTACTCTGCTTTGGTCATGTCAGTTGCCCAAAGGCCGATTTCTTTTGCGTACTGTTCAACCAATGCCACTTGAGCATCTTCACGACCTGTTAGGCGTAAGTAGTCAATCGTGTTTTGGTCGATGTAGAACATCGCAGCCGTAGCGCCATATTCTGGTGTCATGTTCGAAATGGTTGCACGGTCACCCACAGACATGCTGTCAGCACCTTCACCAAAGAACTCGAGGTATGCACCAACCACACGTTCTTTACGCAAGAATTCAGTTAGAGCAAGTACGATATCTGTTGCGGTAATGCCAGCCTGACGCTGACCTATAAACTCAACACCAATAATGTCTGGCAGACGCATCCAAGATGCACGGCCCAACATCACGTTTTCAGCTTCTAAACCACCTACACCCACAGAAATTACGCCCAAAGCATCTGTATGTGGAGTGTGTGAATCTGTACCTACGCATGTGTCTGGATATGCCACGCCATCACGCGCCTGGATCACCGGAGACATTTTCTCTAGGTTAATCTGGTGCATGATGCCGTTCCCCGCAGGGATTACATCGACATTTTTAAATGCAGTTTTGGTCCACTCAATAAAGTGGAAACGGTCTTCGTTACGACGGTCTTCAACAGCACGGTTTTTTTCAAAAGCGTCTGGGTCTGCACCACCGAATTCCACTGCTAAAGAGTGGTCAACAATGAGCTGTGTTGGTACAACCGGATTGACTTTAGATGGGTCGCCGCCTTTGTCAGCAATTGCATCACGCAAACCTGCAAGGTCAACCAAAGCAGTTTGACCCAAAATGTCATGACACACCACGCGTGCAGGGTACCAAGGAAAGTCCAAGTCCTGACGGCGTTCAATTAACTGCGTTAAATAGGCAGTTAAATTCTCGGCATCGGCACGACGTACCAATTGCTCTGCAAGTACTTTAGACGTGTAAGGCAGTTTTTCGTATGCGCCTGGCTGAATATCTTCAACGGCTTGACGCACGTCGTAATATTCAAGCTGGGTACCTGCCAGCGGTTTACGGTATTTTGTATTCATTAACCACGCTCCGCCAATGGTTTAAATTCGAGGTTTTCAGGACCTGTGTAGTTCGCGCTTGGACGAATGATTTTGCCGTCTTGGCGTTGTTCAATCACGTGAGCTGACCAACCTGCTGTACGTGCAATCACGAACAATGGGGTGAACATGGCAGTTGGAACACCCATTAAGTGATAACTCACCGCACTGAACCAGTCGAGGTTCGGGAACATGTTTTTCACTTCTTTCATCACTGCTTCTAAACGCTCAGCGATTAAGTACATTTTGATGTTCTCTTGTGCTTTTGCCAACTCATGCGCAACTTTCTTGATCACTTCGTTACGTGGGTCAGAAACTGTATATACAGGGTGACCAAAACCGATCACCACTTCTTTATTTTCAACACGTTTACGAATATCAGCTTCTGCTTCGTCTGCGTTGTCGTAACGTTGTTGAATTACGAATGCAACTTCGTTTGCACCACCGTGTTTAGGTCCGCGAAGTGCACCAATACCACCTGTAATTGCCGAGTACATGTCAGAACCTGTACCTGCAACCACACGTGACGTAAAGGTAGATGCGTTGAACTCGTGTTCAGCATACAAAATGAGTGATGTATGCATTGCTTGAATCCATTCTTCAGATGGTTTTTCACCATGAAGTAAGTGCAAGAAATGCGCTGCAATTGAGTCGTCATCCGTTTCAACTTCAATGCGACGACCGTTGTTGCTGAAGTGATACCAATACAACAACATTGAACCTAGACTTGCCATTAATTTGTCGGCAATGTCTTTTGCGCCAGCTTCGTTGTGGTCTTCGTGTTCTGGCGTTAAACACCCTAGAACTGAAACACCTGTGCGCATCACATCCATTGGGTGTGCAGATGGTGGTAATTGTTCAAGTGCAGTTTTAAGTGCTGCTGGTAAGCCACGTAGTGCTTTTAATTTTGCTTTATACGCTTTGAGTTCAGCTTTGTTTGGTAATTTGCCATGTACGAGCAAGTGAGCAACTTCTTCAAACTGGCTGCCGGCTGCAAGGTCAAGAATGTCATAGCCACGATAGTGCAAGTCGTTACCGCTACGTCCTACGGTACAAAGTGCTGTGTTGCCTGCAACTTGTCCACTCAGTGCAACTGATTTTTTTGGTTTGAAGCCTGTTGTTGTTTCATTTGAGCTCATAAGATTGTCCTTTCCTATCTATCTGAATTTATTTATTAAACACGACGGATTCGTACCGTTTTCACTTCTTATTTCTTTTTAGCAAATGCGTTGTCTAAGTAGTCTTCAAACGCATAGTAATTAATGCGTTCATATAACTCTTTACGCGTTTGCATAATATCAACCACGTTCTTTTGCGTGCCTTCTTTACGCAAGGTTTCATACACAGTTTCGGCAGCTTTGTTCATAGCACGGAAAGCAGAAAGTGGATAAAGTGCAAGGCTTACATCTGCAGATGCTAACTCTTCAGTGGTAAACAGTGGTGTAGAACCAAACTCGGTAATGTTTGCCAAAATTGGTGCGCCAGTTGTTTGAGCAAATTGCTTATACATATCAAGCTCGGTAATTGCTTCAGGGAACAACATGTCAGCACCAGCTTCAATGTAAGCACCCGCACGGTCAATTGCAGCTTGTAAACCATCTACAGCCAATGCATCAGTACGGGCCATAATCACGAAGCTGTCATCACCACGCGCATCAACCGCAGCTTTAATACGGTCAACCATTTCTTCTTGAGTCACAATGGCTTTGTTCGGACGGTGACCACAACGTTTTGCGCCCACTTGGTCTTCAATATGCATTGCCGCAGCACCAAACTTGATGAGTGCTTTTGTGGTACGCGCAATGTTAAATGCAGAAGCACCAAAACCTGTGTCCGCATCGACCAATAATGGAAGATCGCATACATCGGTAATACGGCGTACATCTGTCAACACATCGTCAAGGTTACTGATTCCTAAATCAGGCAAGCCTAAAGAACCAGCTGCTACACCACCACCTGATAAGTAAATCGCTTTATAACCTGCACGTTTTGCCAAAAGTGCATGATTGGCATTAATAGTTCCAACCACTTGTAATGGCTTTTCTTGGGCTACGGCTTCGCGAAATAGCTGACCTGCGGATTGTTTAGCCATTGTTATGTTCTCCTTGTGCTTGTAGCAGTGTTTGCTCAATAATTTTGTAAGAAGCATTGATATGTCGATGCATGAGCAGCTCGGCAAGTTCACCATCGCCTTCTGCAATTGCATCTAAAATACGGATATGTTCGTCCCAAGCTTTGCTCGGTCGATCAGGTGTGTTTGAAAACTGAATTCGGTACATACGGATGAGGTGATAAAGCTCATCACACAACATTTTTTCTAGGGTTTTATTGCCACTACTTTTAATAATGCAGTAGTGAAAATCGTCCTGCCCTTCTTGCAAGTAATATCCTTTACCTGCTTTAAAATTTTCATCTTCAGCATGCATACGCAATACATCGCGTAGCGCCAAAATTTGCTTTTTATCAATATGCTGTGCAGCAAGTTTACAAGCCAAACCTTCTAAAGACGCACGAATCTGGTAAAGCTCTTTAAACTGTTGCAGCGATAGCGAAACCACACGCGCACCCACATGTGCAGTGCGCTCAACTAATTTTTGACCTTCAAGACGATGAATTGCTTCACGCAAAGGTCCACGGCTAATGCCATAAGTCCGTGCCAGTTCAGGTTCAGATATTTTGCTACCTGCCGGAATTTGACCCAAAACAATAGCCGTCTGTATTTGTTTAAATACATTCTCGGTCAGTGTTCTACCCTGACTTTGTAGAGGCTCTGGTGCGAAGGTCAAATCTTGCATATTGTCGACAATTTTTAATCAATTATGGCTTTTATAGCGTTATGACTGAAAAAAATCAAGGTGATTGTTGACACTTTAGAGAACGCACTAGGTCAATTGTGCTCAATAAAGTACTTTATTTGCCATAAATTCAGATTATCTCACTTCTCCTTGTTAATACTTATAAAACAAATGGTTATTTACATATTTTCATAAATACGGAAGAGATTTATATCTAGATTAAATAGAGATATTTGTCCCTTCAAACTTTAGTCTACAACCCATGTATGACAGCAAGATTGTAGAAAATCCGATTGAATACGATTTTTATGGATAAATTAGTATCTATTTACCGTAATTTCATTTAATCCGTTTTTATTATTTATTTGCCAGAAAATATCAATATTAATGAAATTATCAGGTGCTTCACGGTAGCTTTATTGATACATTATTGAGCATCGACATAGAAGTAATGCATTTTTCGAGACAGAAAAAGCTTAACTCTATGCATATTGTTGAATGAAAGGACTTTTTTGATGTTTCAACATATCCCCCCATACGCAGGCGACCCAATTTTATCTTTAATGGAACAGTTCAATGCTGATACTCGTTCTGAAAAAGTAAACTTGAGTATTGGTCTTTACTATAACGAAGACAGTATTGTTCCTCAGTTAGAGACCATTATCGAGGCGCAAAAGCGTATTGAGCCTAAGAACGGTAAAACCAAACTTTATTTGCCAATGGAAGGCTTCAAACCTTACCGTGAAGCAATTCAAGCACTTTTATTTGGTGCAAACAGCCCAGCAGTTAAAGCTGGCCGTGCTGTAACCATCCAAACGCTTGGTGGTTCAGGTGCATTGAAAGTTGGTGCTGACTTCTTAAAAACCTATTTCCCAAATTCAGACGTTTGGGTAAGCCAACCAACTTGGGATAACCACGTTGCAATTTTTAATGGCGCTGGCATTAAGACTCATTTCTACCCATATTTCGATAACGAAACTCGTGGTGTAGATTTTGACGGCATGTTGTCTACGCTTAAAACGTTGTCTGAGCAAAGCATTGTGTTGTTGCACCCATGCTGCCACAACCCAACGGGTGCTGACCTAAACCCAGCGCAATGGGATCAAGTGATTGCGGTATTAAAAGATCGTAACCTTATTCCATTCCTAGACATCGCTTACCAAGGTTTTGGCGATGGTATGGAAGAAGATGCGTATGCTATCCGTGCTTTAGACCAAGCGGGTTTAAACTTCATTGTGAGCAACTCGTTCTCTAAAATCTTCTCTTTATATGGCGAGCGTGTTGGCGGCTTAACTTTCGTATGTGACGATGCAGAAGCTGCTCAGTGCACATTCGGTCAGTTAAAAGCGACTGTACGCCGTATTTATTCTAGCCCTCCTACAACAGGTGCTTGGTTAGTTGATGAAGTGTTAAATGACGCTGAACTTAACCAACAATGGCAAGGTGAAGTGAAAGAGATGCGTGAGCGTATTATCAAAATGCGTAGCATCTTAAAAGACGAACTCACTAAAGCATTACCAGAGCTTGACTTTAGCTACCTTGTAAACCAAAAAGGTATGTTTAGCTACACAGGTTTAACTGCTGAGCAAGTTGATATCTTGCGTGAAGAATATGCAATCTACTTAGTACGTAGTGGTCGTATTTGTGTGGCAGGTTTAAACATGAACAATGTTTACACCGTTGCAAAAGCAGTTGCTGAAGTGCTTGCTAAATCAACAGCAGCAGCATAAAACAGCTTTAAAAGAAAAGGCGCTTCGGCGCCTTTTTTTATATATCGATATTAGAATTTCCTTTTGCCCCAATACTTCAGTTTTGATGTGTGTCCAATACCCACATTAAAGCTATTGGTTGGGTCGAGTTTTTGGTAAAAGTTCGCTAAAGCAGGTTTAGCAATGTAAAGATGCCCAACATTATGCTCTGCTGGGTACTCAGCACGGCGTGCATCAAGCAGTTTCCACATTTGGTGTTCCATTTCTAATGGATCATTACCCTTTTTGAGAATATAGTCCTGATGGAAAACATGACAAAAGAAATGTCCATAATAGAGTTTATGGAGGATGTTCTTTTCCATCTCGGCTGGCAGTTGCTCTACCCATTCACGGTCATTACGACGTAACGCAATATCAAGCGCGACAATATCTTCAACTTCACTACGGTGTGTATCGCGATAACGAATTGCAGCTCCCGCAATTGCAAAGCGGTGTAAGAAAGCCTTTCGCCCTTCCTCTTCGCTACATACGAAATAGCTACCTGACGGATGCACTGCAAAATATTCTTTTAAAAATTGCTCAGTCTGTGTTTTCGAATTATTTTCAACGCGTAAGACTAAATGATGCTCATAACGGTCTCGATATTCCGTCATACGCTTAGGCAAATGGCTTGGTAAAAAGAAAGTAATGGCCTGTAAAACATGATCAGTTAAGCCTTTAATTTTAAATCTTTCTAAAAAGCCATCGACTTTATCTTTCATGGCGAAGGCTTTTGGAACATTGGCTGTGCCGAACTTTTCAATAAACAAAAAAGTGTCTTTTCCGTACTTTTCACCAATCAGATAAGCATCGCGGTGAATATATTCACCTGCGATCGGTAGGCTTGGCAACGAGGTAAGTAAGTAACGACGTAACGCTGTTAAATCGTCAGCATCATTACTACCAATATAAAAGACATTGCTCTCTACTTTTTCATAAGTATCAAGGCGTACAGCAAACACACAGACTTTACCTGCTGAACCAGATACTTCAAACAAACGTGACGGGTCAGCATTAAAACGTGCTGGTGAATCTTCATCGACTTGAG
Organism: Acinetobacter calcoaceticus; assembly: GCF_900520355.1. Lineage (NCBI taxonomy): Bacteria > Pseudomonadati > Pseudomonadota > Gammaproteobacteria > Moraxellales > Moraxellaceae > Acinetobacter > Acinetobacter calcoaceticus. Next base: position 3,833,012 of record NZ_LS999521.1, read on the forward strand.
TCACATCATGTGCATAACGATGGTCCGAGGCCTGCTTTTCACCATCATCTAAAACATCTACAGCTTGATATTGCTGTTTCTCTAAACGCGTCAAAATTTCTTCGGGTGTTGAGCCTAAATTCACACCTAAATGATTCACCAGTTCTAATTGACCAGCAGCATTCACTTGAGCATATAACGCTAGTTCAGTATATGCAGGACCACGACGTACCAATGCGCCGCCAGAGTTGTTACACACACCGCCGAGTACTGATGCGCCAATACATGATGAGCCAATCACCGAATGCGGTTCACGGTCATAACCTTTTAAAATTTGCTCTAAATTGTCTAAAGTCGCACCCGGTAAACAAATCACTTGCTTACCGTCCTGAATCACTTGAATGCCCTTTAATCGGCGCGTACTCATGACCAAAACAGGACGGTCATAGTCATCGCCATATGGCGTCGAACCACCAGTGAGCCCCGTATTCGCCGCCTGCATAATCACCACACAATCTGCATCAATTGCAGCTTGTAACACTTGCCATTGCTCTAGCAATGTTCCTGGCACCACCACAGCCAGTACTTTCCCCTCGCCAAAACGACGACCTTGACGGTACTGACGTGTGCTTTGATCATCGGTCAGAACATGCGAACGCCCTACAATATTCTGTAAACGTTCAATCACTGCTTGAGGAGAAAATGTTTGCATGATGGTTTCCTTTTGGTCATCCATTTATCAAATTAGACCAACACGACGGCGTCTTACCGTTTGTAATTTATAATTTAATTAGCTCATTCTCTAATTCGAATCAGCCCTATATTTACTATCTCGGTTGGCGGCATGGATGCCGCCTGTTGAGTAACAGTACAAGGAAGTACTGTTTGCTCAACAAAAGGTTTTTGGTTACTTTTGACCTTTCAAAAGTGACAAACACCTATACGTAAAACATTAGCAAATCACCAAATTTTAAGGCTGTGCTTACTGCTTCACTTAAAAAGTTATTTCTTAAAAACCTTGCTTCATCGCCTGTACTAAACAATCCGCATTAATATCCTGAATTGACTTAGCACCCGTGAGCGTCATCGCAACACGCATTTCCTTATCAATCAAATCAAGCAAGTTCGACACCCCTTGCCCACCTGCTGCTGCCAAGGCATAAACAAATGCGCGGCCAAGTAACACTGTATCTGCACCGAGTGCCAACATACGCACCACATCCAAACCATTACGAATGCCTGAGTCAGCCAAAATCGCCAAATCACCTTTCACTGCATCAGCAATTGCAGGCAACGCACGGGCAGATGACATCACGCCATCTAACTGACGACCGCCATGGTTAGATACCACAATGCCATCTGCACCAAAACGTACAGCATCTTTGGCATCTTCAGGGTCTAAAATACCTTTAATGACCATTGGGCCATCCCAAAATTCACGGATCCACTCAAGGTCTTTCCATGAAATCGATGGGTCGAAGTTTGAACCCAACCAGCCGATATAATCTTCAAGTCCAGTTGGTTTACCTAAATATTTAGAAATATTACCTAAGTCGTGCGGACGACCCATTAACCCCACATTCCATGCCCAATGCGGATGAAACATTGACTGCACATAACGGCGCATAGCCGCATTAGACCCACTCATTCCAGAATGGGCATCGCGATAACGCGCACCCGGCACAGGCATATCTACAGTAAACACTAGTGTTGAGCAGCCTGCTGCTTTAGCACGTTCCAAAGCATTACGCATAAAACCACGGTCACGTAATACATAAAGCTGGAACCACATTGGACGGCTGATTGCAGGTGCCACTTCTTCAATCGGACAAACAGAAACCGTTGAAAGCGTAAATGGAATACCCTTTTTATCGGCTGCCATCGCGGCCTGAACTTCACCGCGGCGCGCATACATGCCTGTTAAACCGACAGGAGCCAACGCAACTGGCATCGACAAGGTTTCATTAAACAGTTTTGTCTCTAAACTTAAAGCTGACATGTCATTCAGCACACGTTGACGCAATGCAATTTCTGACAAATCTTGTACGTTGCGCTTTAATGTATATTCCGAATACGCTCCACCATCGATGTAATGAAATAAAAATGGAGGTAAGCGACGCTGTGCCGCAGCACGGTAATCATTGCCAGAAGAAATAATCATTTTAAATCAACTCTATTTAAACGGTTTGCACGTTTCTGGCGAGCTTCATCTTCATCCAGAGAACGCACATGATTAATCACAAATTCAATATGACCGCAGACAGCTTGGCGTGCGGCCTCGGGATCTTTACGATCAATAGCATCCATCACCTGAAAATGCTGTTCACTCAGCAAGTCACCATTTATCGGATCGTTATAGACTTTTTTACGTCCCAACAAGACGTTGTATTGCAGCAAATCAAACAAGCTGCGCATCATTTGAATCAGCACAACATTATGCGAAGCCTCAGCAATAGCTAAATGAAATTCGGCATCTGCAACCGCCGCCTGCGCTGAGTCACCCGCATTTTGATGGCGACTAATTTCATTAAAATAATGATGAATTTTGGCGCGATCTTCAGGTGTTGAGCGCAATGCCGCATACCATGCCGTGCCCCCCTCGAGTAATAGCCGCGCCTCTTGTACATCAAAACGGTAAAGCGGATCTTCTTCCATCAGGTTGCTAATCGGGTTCACAATGAGTTGCTGTGGCCACTGTTCAGGTAACTGTTGAATATAAGTCCCATCTCCACGGCGGCTAATAAGCACACCTTGACTATTGAGCTGTTGAATTGCTTCACGCAAAGAAGGACGAGAAACCCCTAAGCTAGTTGCAAGCTGGCGCTCGGCAGGCAAACGGTCACCTTTTCTCATGTGACGCTCTTCAATTAATGCCTGCAATTTCATGACCACTTGATCGGAGATTCTCATCGCGTTTCCTTCACTCGAGTTATGGAATCATCCACGGAACTAGATAAGCCTGAACCGTAATAATGATGCCAACAAAGACAGTGAATATGATGCTATGTTTTACCGTGAAACGGAACAAGTCAGATTCTTTTCCAACCAAGCCTACTGCTGCGCAAGCAATTGCAATCGACTGTGGAGAAATCATCTTACCTGTCACACCACCACTGGTATTCGCTGCTACAAGCAATACTTCTGGAATACCAATCTGCTGAGCAGTGGTCGCTTGTAATGCGGAGAACAAAGCATTTGAAGATGTATCTGAACCCGTAAGAAACACACCAAGCCAACCTAAGAATGGCGAGAAGAAAGTAAAAGCATGACCCGTATGCGATAGAGCCAAAGCTAAAGTTGCAGATAATCCTGAATAGTTCGCAATAAAAGCAAAAGCTAACACCATACCAATTGAATAAATTGGTGTTTTTAACTCATTTAGTGTTTCACCAAAGGTCGTTACTGCCTCACTCGCTTTCATTTTCAAGAAAATAGCAGTGATAATTGCAGCAATAAAAATTGCAGTACCTGTCGCAGAGAACCAGTCAAACTTATAAATCGCTTCATATGGTTTCATCTCTGACACAATCGGCGGCATTTTTTCGACCAATTTATGCAAGTACGGCACTTCAAGTTTAAAAATTAAATGTTCCAGTGCGCCATCTTTTGCAAACAATGCTTTAAATGGCTTAACACTCCAGATCGTCACCATGGCCGTTAAGATGGCAAATGGAGACCACGCCTTAACAATTTTCCCAATACTATAACGCTGAATCGTTGTAGGTTGCTGAGTTAGCGTTTGACCAGCTTCAGGTTCAAAACGGAAAATATGTTTTGGTTTCCAGAAACGGAACAACACAGTCAGGCTGACCAATGAAGCAATTGCCGCCGTAATATCAGGTAATTCAGGACCAATAAAGTTAGATGTTAGATATTGTGCAATCGCAAAAGCGCCACCACCAACCACTACAGCAGGCCAAGTTTCTTTAACGCCACGCCAGCCATCCATAATGGCCATGATCCAGAACAGCACAATTAGCGTTAAAAACGGCAACTGACGTCCAACCATCTGGCTAATTTCCATGGTATCTACACCAGAAACCTGCCCCGCCACAATAATTGGAATGCCCATCGCACCAAAAGCAACTGGCGCAGTATTCACAATCAAACATAAACCGGCAGCGTAAAGTGGTTTAAAACCCAAACCAACGAGCAGTGCAGCAGTAATTGCGACAGGAGCACCAAAACCGGCAGCTCCCTCCAGGAAAGTACCAAAAGCAAAGCCAACCAGTAACATTTGTAGGCGCTGATCTTCGGTAATTGACAAAATGCTTGAGCGAATCACCTCAAACTGGCCTGTTTTTACCGAAATTTTATATAAAAAGACTGCCCCAATAATGATCCATGAAATTGGCCATAAACCGTAGAAGAAACCATAAATAATGGATGCAAAGGCCATTTGACCCGGCATTTGATAGAAAAAGAGAGCGATCAACAATGCAAGAATGACTGTGCCCGTACCCGCAATACTGCCTTTTAAACGAAAAACCGCCAAGGCCAAAAAGAAGAAAATAATCGGGATTAATGCAACTGCACTGGACAGCCAAATATTATTTAAAGGGTCATAAAGTTGTTGCCACATATTGAGCATTGTCATCTCCTTGAAATGCTGGGGCGAATTTTTTGTACCTTAAAATTTTAAACATTTAGCACAATTGGTATTACCAATTAAAATTTAAGCGCAAATGTTATTCCTTAAACCATAGGTCGCATCATAAATACACCTATTAACAAGATCAACCATTAAATAAGCAATATAATTGGTATGACCAATAGGTCCAAGTAAAATCAAGCTATTTCTTATTTATAAATTTTATTATTAGACTAAAGTTGTAAAAAAGATCTTATAAATTTAGATCTGATCTACAGAAATAAAGCGTAAAACTTGAATATAAAAACTATAAACATAACCATTAATTGAGAAATGTATAATAATGCTCAAAACTCAAATCATTTGTATTGAACTGAATAATGACTACTTTAACGTGTTTTAAAGCCTATGATATCCGAGGTAAACTCGGCACCGAATTGAATGAAGAAATCACCTATAAAATTGGCCGTGCTTATGGACAGATCTATAAACCAAAGACTGTGGTAGTCGGTTGTGATATTCGTCTAAGCAGTGAGTCTTTAAAACAAGCGACCATTCGAGGCCTAAATGATGCTGGTGTGAATGTGCTTGACTTAGGCATGACGGGTACTGAAGAGGTCTATTTCGCCGCTTTTCATTTAGATGTACAAGGTGGTATTGAAGTTACCGCTAGTCATAACCCAATGGACTATAACGGTATGAAACTGGTACGAGAAAATGCTCGTCCAATTAGTGCAGATACAGGTTTAAAAGAAATTCAGGCTTTGGCAGAAACCAATCACTTTGAAGAGGTTAGCCAAAAAGGCACTACTCAAAGTTATAACATCTTGCCTGAATTTGTTGAACATTTACTCACTTATATTGAACCAGCAAAAATCCGCCCATTAAAATTAGTGGTAAATGCGGGTAATGGTGCAGCTGGTCACGTCATTGATGCCATTGAAGAAAAATTCAAATCGCTTAACGTACCTGTTGAATTTATCAAAATTCACCATGAAGCAGACGGCACCTTCCCAAATGGGATTCCTAACCCAATTTTAATTGAAAACCGTGACAGTACCCGAAATGCTGTACTTGAACATAAAGCAGATATGGGAATTGCATGGGATGGCGACTTTGACCGTTGTTTCCTGTTTGATGAAAAAGGTCAGTTCATTGAAGGCTACTATATTGTTGGCCTATTGGCTCAAGCTTTCTTGATTAAACAACCTGGCGAAAAAATTGTTCATGACCCACGGTTGGTTTGGAACACCTTTGATATTGTTAATCAATACAACGGCGTTGCTGTACAGTCAAAGTCTGGTCATGCCTTTATTAAAGATGTCATGCGTGAACACAATGCCGTATACGGCGGCGAAATGAGTGCCCATCACTACTTCCGTGACTTTGCTTACTGCGACAGCGGCATGATTCCGTGGTTACTCACCGTTGCCCTACTCTCGGAAACTAGACAATCCCTCTCAACTCTGGTTGAAAATATGATTGCCAAGTTCCCTTGTAGCGGTGAAATCAACTTTAAAGTGGAAAACACACAAACCACTATTCAAAAGATTTTTGATTACTACGCAGAACAGCAACCACAAATTGATCGTACCGATGGCGTAAGCCTCGACTTTGGCGCATGGCGTTTTAACGTCCGTGCATCCAACACCGAGCCCTTACTACGTTTAAACATCGAAAGTCGGGCAGACCGCCACGCTCAGCCTATGCAACATTATGTAGACGAATTGACAGGATTGATTCAGAACTAATCCATAATAAAAAAGGAGCGATTCGCTCCTTTTTATTGGTATTTAATTATATCCATTAGGATTTTGTTTCTGCCAGTTCCAGCTATCAGCAAGCATATCCTCTAAACTATGTTGCGGTTGCCAACCCAACTCAGCAACTGCACGGGTATTGTCTGCAAAAGAAGTCGCAACATCGCCAGCTCGACGTGCTACAAACTCAAAGGCTACAGGCATACCATTAACTTGCTCAAAGGTGTCTTTAACTTGCAAAACAGATGAACCATTACCTGTACCGATATTCCATGCTCGGCAACCTTTCGACTGTAATCGGTTATTTAGAGCACACAAATGCGCATTCGCTAAGTCAACCACATGAATATAGTCACGTACACCAGTGCCATCTACCGTGTCATAGTCACTACCATAAATAGATAATTTCTCACGGCGACCCACAGCAACTTGAGTCACATACGGCATTAAATTATTTGGAATACCTTGTGGATCTTCACCAATACGCCCACTCTTATGTGCACCGACTGGGTTAAAATAACGAAGCAATGCTATTGACCATTCTGGAGTAGAAGCCGACAACTTTTGCAATAATTGTTCAACAATCAACTTAGTATAACCATAGTTATTACTTGGTATACCTGTTGGCATGTCTTCGTTTAATGGCGATATATTACCTTCGTCATACACTGTTGCAGAGGAGCTAAATACAAGTGTATAAACACCAGCCTTTTCCATCGAGTTAACCAGTTGAATGCTACCCGCAATATTATTATCAAAATAAATGAGCGGTTTTTCTTGGCTTTCACCTACGGCTTTTAAACCAGCAAAGTGGATCACAGCGTCAATAGAATGCTCTTGAAATACACGATCAAGCTCATCTGCATTACGAATATCACCCTGCACAAAAGTTAAACTTTTTTGAGCGATATCTTGAACTCTATTTAAAGATTCTTCTGAGCTGTTTGATAGATTATCAAAAACAATAACGTCATGACCAGCCTGCAAAAGCTCAACACATGTGTGTGAACCAATATAACCTGCACCACCAGTGACTAGAATTTTAGCCATCTACTTTTCCTAACAATATTTTAATTAATCCACGCGTTGAAGCATCAAGTGTTGAAAGGTCATTTTGAACACCGTTTAAAATCGGAAGTAACTGATCAGCAATTTGCTTACCTTTCTCAACTCCCCACTGATCAAACGGGTTAATATTCCAGATCACTGACTGCACAAAAACTTTATGCTCATATAAAGCAATCAACATTCCTAAACTATAGGGGTTTAATTCTTTCAATAATAATGTAGAACTTGGTTGATTACCTTCATACTGCTTATAAATTGGTAAATTCTCTAATTCAGTCGAGTCTAAAGCTTCATTGCCAAAGGCTAATAATCTTGACTGTGCTAAACAGTTTGAAAGTGCAAGATGATGTTGTTCGACTAGAGCTTCTGCATTTTCCACATAGGTAAAATGATCTGCATTATAACGTTGGACTGGGGCAATAAAGTCACAACTTACAGCTTGCGTTCCTTGGTGTAACAATTGATAGAAGGCATGTTGAGCATTTGGTCCAACCTCTCCCCATATAATAGGGCAAGTATCAAGCTCAACTTTTAGGCCACTGCGCTGTACTGACTTACCATTAGATTCCATTTCTAGCTGCTGCAAGTACGCAGCAAAATATTTTAAACGCCCATCATAAGGTAATACCGCATGGGTATGAATATTTAAAAAGTTATTATTCCAAATTCCTAACAGTGCCATTAAAACCGGAATATTTTGATCAAAACTCGTATTTTGAAAATGCTCATCGACTGCATGAGCCCCTGCTAAAAGTTGCTGAAAACCTTCCACACCAATCGTCAAGGCTATAGGTAAGCCTATACAAGACCATAGAGAATAGCGTCCACCTACCCAGTCCCATAGTAATAGCTGGTTTTCAGGGGCGATCCCCCATTCGGTCATTTTGTCTGCTTTTGTAGATACGCCAACGAAATGACTTTTTAATACACGAGCATGTGTTCCTAACGCTTTTTCAAGCCACTGACGCACCGTTTGAGCATTTGATAAAGTATCAATCGTACCAAAAGACTTCGAAGAAATAATAAAGAGTGTTGTTTCTGGGCGAAGCTGGTGCAGTAACTCAGACAACTGGCTACCGTCCATCGTTGAAACAAAGTGCGTATTTAAAGGTTTAGCCGTTTTCACCTTAAAATCAGATAATGCATGAGTGACCATTTGCGGTCCTAAATCAGAACCACCCACCCCAATATTGACAACGTCTTGAATCACCTCGCCAGTTGAACCACGATATTGTCCTGCATGGATTTTTTCCACTAAGGCATACATACGTTGTAACTGGTTATGAACTTGTTCTGTTAAATCGGGGAACTTCGAATAGTCAGCAGGTAACCGCAATGCCCAGTGCTTTGCTTCACGTTGTTCAGTACAGTTAATTTTATTTTGTGAAAAAAGGCGATTAATCCATTCAGTTAAATTTTTAGTATTCGCGAGAGCTACCAATTGTTCCAAAATATCTTTGGTTAAGCGGTGCTTACTATAATCAAAAAATAATTGATCAAATTTTACAGAATAATTTTGAAAACGATCTGGCTCTAAAGCAAACAGCTCTTTTATATGTAATTTTGAGTTTTTTTCACCTAAAGTTTGAAGATGAGCTAAAGGTGAGACTAATTCCTTTGGAAATTGCTCAATTGATTTACTCATAAGCGACCTACTCCTTCATAAGCAAAACCTTTCGCCTTTACATAAGCCGGATCATAAATATTACGTCCATCCAAAATTAAAGGATGTTTCATTAACTGTTGTAGTTGCTTAAAGTCAGGACTCCAATATTGCTTCCATGCAGTGACTAGACATAACGCATGAGCATCTCGTACTGCCTCATATTGATCAGTACATAAAATTAAATCTTCACGATGCCCATAAGTTGCAGCTATTTCATCTAAAGCTTGAGGGTCATGCAGACGTACTATTACACCTTGCGCCCATAATGCAGCTAATAAAATATGAATTGGTGAATTATGTATATTTGAAGTGCTCTCTTTAAAGGATGCACCCCAAATCGCAACTGTTTTACCGTTTAGGCTACAGTGATAATAATTCCATAACTTACGGAATAAAATTTCTTTCTGCTGCTCATTAATCGCCCAAACTTGTTCCAAAAGGCGGCTTTTTGTTCCAGTTTCAGACACAGTGCTCGAAAGTGTTAAAATATCATGCGAAAAATTCTCACCGCCAAATCCTACACCTGGCGATAAATAGGCAGCACCAATACGTGTGTCAGCAGCAATACCATGCTTTACATTCGAAATATCAATACCTAACTTTTCAGCGACCATAGCCAAGTCATTCATATAACTAATGCGGGTTGCCAACATGCCTGAAATACTAAGTTTGGTGAACTCAGCATCTAAAATTGGCATAAATAAATATTGATAACTAAATTGGAAAAAAGGACGCAATAACTCTTGCATAGTTTCACTTGCATCTCTAGATTCTACACCGATAATGACATGCTTTACATTTAATACGCTGTTGATGGCATTACCTTCTTGAATCACATCAGGAAAGTAAACCCACTCATCTTTTGGCAAATGCTGTTTTAATTTTTCTGTACCGTGCAAACCAAAAGTAGAACCATTAATCATTAAACGTGGGTGAACAATTGGTCGTTCACTCAATTTCTCAACCGTTTTTAATGCAAGTTCAATTTGTGTAGGACTAAAACAGAATAAATAAACTTCAATATCTAAAGGAATCTCAGAAAAAGGGCTCTCTTTTAAGAAACCCGCTTTTCGCTGTTTATTTAAATAATTATTTACGTCTTGATCTTGATACGAAAGTACAGAAATATTTTCTTCACAGGTGACACTTGTACACCAGTAAATTTGATTACCATATTCAGCTAATAACGCTGCCATCACGCCGGCATGTAACGTTGTTCCAAATACTGCGATTTTCATTGCACACCTGATTTTTTCGTATTTTATAGATTTCTCTTCCCTTTACAGGAAGAGAATATACTGCTCAGCTACTATATTCAGTAGTTTTTACAAATACTTAAGCAGAACTACAAAACTTTATAATTTAAGTTCTTGAATCAGCTGTTTAAATTCCAATCCTAACTTAGGGTGTGCAACACCATAGTGTAGTACAGCTTTCAAATAGCCAAGCTTGCTGCCACAGTCAAAAGTTTGGCCTTGCATCCGATAGGCTTCAACGGTATCAGTTTGTTGAAGCATCGCGATCGCATCAGTTAACTGAATTTCATTACCCGCACCTTTGGGTGTATTTTCCAAAAGCTGCATAATCTTAGCAGGTAAAATATAACGCCCCACCACGGATAAATTAGAAGGTGCAGAACCTATAGCAGGCTTTTCGATAATTCCCTGCATAGCAATACTTTCACCCTCATTCGGGCTCTGCTTCACATCAACAATTCCATATTGATCTACAAGATGATCTGGTACTGCCTCAACCATGATTTGAGCAGCTTGACTTGCTTCATAGCGTGAAATCATACGCGATAGATCATTTTTCCCTGAGTTATCTTGAACCAATACATCTGGCAATAACACAGCAAAATCATCTTGCCCAACAATACTTTTTGCACATAAAACAGCATGCCCCAAACCCAAAGGTTGAGGCTGCCTTACACTTACCACACTCACATGAGGTGGAATAATCTGTGTAATTTCTTCAAGTAAATCGAACTTTTTCTTTTGCTCTAGAGTCGTTTCTAGTTCAAAGTTTCGATCAAAATAATTTTCAATTGATGCCTTAGATGAATGAGTGACCAAAATAATTTGCTCAATTCCAGCCTCTACAGCTTCACGCACTACATATTCAATTGCAGGACGATCTACCACTGTGACCATTTCTTTGGGAATTGACTTACTTGCTGGTAAAAAACGTGTACCTAATCCAGCTACCGGTAAAACTGCCTTTTTAATCACACATTCACTCTCTAATTAACCATAATATCTTTGCTACGTTTATAACCATCGACATAGTGCTCGAGTTGACAAAGAGCCCAATCAATATCTTTTTGAACAGCAGTCATATTATTAACCCGCTCAAAAACCTCTTGAATCTCTGTAAGAGGATAAAACTTTTCAAATGATCGAAGAATTCTACTGTGCTCGGTATATTCAGTATTTTCTTGATCAATTAATAATTCTTCATAAAGTTTTTCACCTGGGCGTAATCCGCTGTAGTGAATTGCGATATCCCCTTGCTCTGAGTCTTGTTCACGCACAGTTAGACCACTTAAAGAAATCATTTGTCGAGCTAAATCCTGAATACGGACAGGTTCCCCCATATCAAGTAAAAAGACATCTCCACCTTTACCTAGGGCACCAGCTTGAATAACTAACTGAGATGCTTCAGGAATCGTCATGAAGTAGCGTGTTACATCTGGATGGGTCACAGTAATAGGACCACCTTTTGCAATCTGATTTTTAAATAAGGGAACTACAGAGCCTGAAGACCCTAATACATTACCAAAACGTACAATACTAATTTGAGTCCGTTGCTGGGCTTCAGCCATTGCCTGACAATAAAGTTCGGCCATGCGTTTTGATGCACCCATAACATTAGTTGGACGTACTGCTTTATCAGTCGAAATTAGAACGAATGTCTCAACACCCTTTTTCACAGCTGCATTTAAACTATTCGCTGTTCCAATCGCATTGTTCTTGAGGCCAGCAATCGGGTTACATTCTACTAAAGGTACATGTTTATAGGCAGCGGCATGATAAACAGTCTGTACACTATATTGCTCAATAATACGCTCTAATTTTTGTTGATCCTGAACAGTACCTAGAATTGGAACAATTTCACATTGAGCGCTTAGACGTAATTCTCTATCTATACTGTAAAGAGCAAATTCCGTAATTTCATAAATGATCAACATTTTAGGTTGATTTTTAATAATTTGTCGACATAACTCTGAGCCAATAGAACCACCAGCACCAGTTACCATTACGATTTTATTATGAATATTTTTTGCAAGTAAATGATCTACAGGTGGTACTGGGTCACGTCCCAATAAATCAACAATGTCTACTTCACGAATATCAGCAACTTTTAGTTCACCATCAACTAGCTGAGTAAGGCCAGGAAGTTCAGTAATTTTAAGATGTGCAGGTTCTAACTGTTGAATAATTTCACTTTTGCGTACGCGACCTACTGAAGGTAACGCTAATAAAATTTCATCAGTTTTATATTTTTCAAACCGTTGTAAAGCTTTTTCTAAAGATAGTACTTTTAAACCACCAACCATATGGTCTTGCAAAGAACTATTATCATCAATGAAGAAGACAGGTAAATGGTTGCCTGAACGATAAAGCACAGCTGCAATTTGCTGACCAGCATCACCTGCACCATAAATTGCGATACGCTTTCTCTCTTCCCCTGTGAGTAATGCAGACTTTACAATAAATCGGATAAATGCACGGCTACACCAAATCCAACTAAACATTAAGAAACCAAACATCAATGGAATTGATGTTGGAACAAAAGCTGCCGAGAATGCATTTAGGCCATATAAAACAACTACCATCAGTGCAACAGCAAGCGCTAATTTTGCAATAAAGGCTTCGTTAAAAGTACGAACAATAAAGCGATATACCCCAGTTACCATTAAACTTAAAATAGCAATGATAGTAACGATCGCTACTCCATAGTTAATCCCTGGGATAACTTCAGCACCTAAATCAAACAGTCGAATGGCATAACATAGCCACAAAATAACAGGAAACGCAAAAAGGTCTACAAGAACCAAAAAACATTGTTTGGTGAGTCTTGGGGCAGACGCAAACTGATAAATAATCTTTTTCACAATACTCTTCTAATCGTTCTAGTAACCGTGCGATATTTATACTCATTTCTCATATAACTAGAAATAAAATTTACGCAGCGGTTACATAACTTTAAATCAGATCATAATTCAAAAGAAAGCTATGTGAATAGCTTCACATTTTTATGATTGTATAGCTCTACTAACGGCATTAATTGCAAGAATTGTTTTTTCTATACTGTCTGGACTCAAAGTCGGATGCACCAAAAACATTAAGCTTGTTTCACCTAGTTGCTGCGCATTTTCCAAACGTTTTTCTGGACGCCATGGAGTACCATCAAATGCATGCTCTAAATAAACTTCTGAACAAGAGCCACTAAAGCAAGGCACATCTTGAGCATTAATTTCTTGCATTATACGATCACGTGACCAGCCATCTGGTAACGCCTCTAAATTTACTTGCACATAACATTTATAATACGCATGAACATAATCATCTGAAGCGATATGAACGTTAAAGTAAGGAGAATTTTCAAACGCTTTTAAAATCTTTTCTGCATTTTCAGTACGCTTTTGTGTCCATTCAGTCATACGTGTTAACTGAATTCGACCAATAACTGCTTGCATTTCCATCATGCGCCAGTTAGTACCAAATGAATCATGCAACCAGCGAAAACCTGGAGGGTGTTGTTTGTTATAAATACTGTCGTAGCTTTTACCATGGTCTTTATATGACCACATTTTTTTCCAAAGCGCCTCATCATTTGTGGTGACCATCCCGCCCTCACCACCAGTTGTCATAATTTTATCTTGGCAAAAAGACCAAGCAGAAATATGACCGATTGACCCAGCAGCTTTTCCTTTATATTTTGCACCATGAGCCTGTGCGCAATCTTCAATAACATAGATGCCACGCTCAGCAGCAAGTTGCATAATCGGATCCATATCGCACATCCAACCGGCCAAATGTACACAAATAATCGCTTTAGTATTGGGTGTAATTACAGCTTCAATCGTACGTCGTGAAATATTCTGAGAGTCCAACTCTACATCTGCAAAAACAGGATTAGCGCCCGCCGTTACAATGGAACTTGCTGAAGCAAGAAAAGTACGAGACGTCACAATAACATCATCACCTGCACCAATATCTAAAGCTTTTAATGCAACATCCAACGCAACAGTTCCATTTGCCAAAGCGACCGCATATTTTGTACCAGAAAACTCGGCAAATTCTTTTTCAAAAATTCTACATTCTTGGCCAGTCCAATAATTTACTTTATTTGATAGTAATACATTTTTGACTGCGTCAGCTTCTTCTGTAGTAAAACTTGGCCATGGTTCAAATGCAGTGTTTAACATTATGATTTCCTAATAAAAAATACTTCTTACTTTCTTTCTAAAATTCTAGCTGGGTTGCCGACAACTGTTACACCAGCTGGTACACTTTTAGTCACTACAGCACCCATACCAACAATAGCACCTTTACCAATCACTAAAGGTTTTTCTGGTGTCCCTTGTTTAATGACGGATCCAGCACCTATATAAGCATGATCTTCAATATGAATGTTACCATTACATTTAACGCCTGGAGCAAATGTAACGTAGTCACCAATCACACAGTCATGCTCAACATAACTGTATAAATTAGCATGAAAACATTTACCGATTTTTATATTTGATGTAATTGAAACGAAAGGACTTAAGGCTGCCCCTTCACTGATTTCAACGTTATCCATAATTACTGAATTATCAGCTTGTACGGACCAAAGTTTAATACCATTAGCAATCAACTGATTGGCAATTTTTTCACGAATTTGACTATTCGCAATAGCAATTAATACATACTTATTAGAACATTCTATTGATTTAAAAGTTTGATAGTTCACAGCTGTATGTCCGTTTACTATCTTTTCTTCTTGTAAACTATCATCAATAAAATAAATTTCTGCTGCAATACCCTGACGTTGGAGCTGTTGTCTTGCAACAGGCATCAGGCTGCGACCACAACCTGAAGCACCATAAATCGCATAGATCTGGTTACTCATTTATCTGCTTCCGACTTTGAACCTGTAAACTTGGTCATCGTCGCCTCACCCGCTTCATTAATATCATCTTTAGCGATTACTTTTTTAACGGTTTGTAGCATAATTTTAAAGTCTAACCAAAGCGATCTGTTTTCCACGTACCATGTATCAAGCTTAAATTTTTCTTCCCAGCCAATTGCATTACGTCCATTAACCTGAGCATGACCAGTCATTCCTGGACGTACATCATGACGCTTTGCCTGTTCTTTATTATAAAGCGGCAAGTACTCCATCAGTAAAGGTCGTGGGCCAACAATACTCATATCACCTTTAATCACGTTCCAAAGCTCAGGCATTTCATCCAAACTGGTAGAACGAAGCATTTTACCAAATGGCGTTAGGCGTTCACTGTCTGGTAAAGGATTACCCTGTGCATCTGTTGCATCTTTCATTGTTCGAAATTTAATCATTTCAAACGGCTTCCCATGTAAACCTGGGCGAACTTGGCGAAACAATACTGGCGAGCCTAAGTTTTTTTTCACCTTATATGCAACATAGAAATATAATGGCGAGAGTAAAGTAAGAGCAATAGAAGCAATAACAATATCCAGTAAACGCTTTAGCATATTATGCTCCTGTTACCCAGTCAGAGAACTTTTGAGAAAGAATGGATCGATTAAATTGTTCTTTAGCAACTTGCTGACCATTTTTACCCATCTGATTGAGCTGCTCACGTTGATCCGCAGCTTGTTCCAGCGCATCAGCAAAGGCTTTTGGATTTTCAGGTGGTACAGCAAATCCACATTGTTCCTTTGTAATTAACTCAGCTAACCAACCCGGATAGTTATTCAGGACTGGTAAACCTGCGGAAATATAGTCAAAGAATTTGTTAGGAGATGTACCATAATAAAAAGCTGGAACATTCGCTAAAATTTGCAAACCAATATCTGCGCTTGCCATAAGACCAGCCAACTTTGCTTTGTTAACGGGATCATGAAAAACTACATTATCTAATTGAAGCTTTTCAGCTCGCTCCATCAATGCTTTTTTCTGCATACCATCACCTACAAGAACAAGTTTAATATCTGTTCTTTGACGGTCTTTCAATTCTACAGCTACATCTAACACAGCATTCAAGCCATTTGCTAAGCCATGCGTCCCTGTAAAAATTGCCATCAAGTCTGCTGCTTCTACGCCTTCAGGGCGCCATGGTTGGTGATCAGAAGCAAAAATGTCTAAATCACATCCATTAGGAATAGAGGCTACTTTGTCTGGTGCAACACCACGTTTGATTATGCCATCCACAATTCCAGGGGATAGACCAACTAAACGATCAGCAGAATGATAAGAAGTCCACTCAAGTACTGACATCATCCATAAAACAATAGGGTTTTTTATTACACCCATAGCTTTCGGAAGCTCAGGCCATAAGTCACGCACCTCAAAAACAAAAGGTTTTCGACGTAACCATTTAGCAAAAATACCTGGAATGCCTGCTGTTAAAGGTGTAGTTGTTGCAAAAACAATATCGTATTGCTCTGTCAAAGCAACTTTAATTGATTTAAATGCAAAACTTAAAAAAATTAGAATTCGTTTTAAAAACGATAAACTATTTGAATAAGGCAATTCAAATTCAATAATATCAATACCATCCACTACACCACGGCGCACCCCCTTATTAAAAGGTTGGGTTAAACCAGTCTGTCCAGCACCAAAAGAACCACAAACCATAGTCACTTGATGCCCATTGCGAATCAATGATTGAGCCATTGCATAAGAACGAATCCCAGCTGACCCTTTTGGCGTAGAAAAATGTTGATGGAAATATAAAATCTTCATGTTATATCTTTAATTACGGTAAAAATCTTAGTCGGTTGTGTTGCTGTAATTTCTAGAACAGGTAATTTAGTCTTTTGATAATAATATCTCGACTCTTCACCCTCTGTGAGATGAATAGAAATTGGATGCTCAGCTTCTAAAATTATCTCAACTTGTCCATTGGTTAAAATATTATTGTTTAATATCCAGTGATCCGGTTGTAAACGCCAACGTAAAATAGCTTGCTGCTGAAAACCAGAAATATTATCTACTACTTCTATTTGATTATCTGTTAATAAAACTTTACGGTGGTGTTCACATTGCCAATAGTCTTGGTAGCCACAACCAAACTCATATGGTTTATAAGTTAAATTTTTTGGAGTAATCCACGCACCAAACAAGAAGCGACTTAAACGTGGCATTTGTTGGTGTTTATCAAACTCAACTGTATTGTGACTTGCAACGCCTGAGAAATAATCTAAGTCTTTTGGTGATGAATTATAACTATATGTACCACCATCTCTTAATATATTCTGACCTTTAAACCAGACATCTAAATGCAATCCATCACACTGGCTTGGACGAAACTTAAATTTCGGCAACTTGAAAGCAACAAAGAAATTATTATTTTCAGAGGTAATTAAACCACTCTCATTGAAAATTTGGTTTCGTGAAGGCAATTTAAAGTTTTCTTTTTCCAATTTATGTATGTGGAAAAAGTCTAAACTTTGATCATAAGTTCCTAAGTCTTGATAGTAACTATGCTTGTGGAATAAGGTACTAGCCAATTGAACTGTTGGTCTAAAATCACGATAATCGGTCTGGCTTACAGGAATAAGTTTAGCGCCATCGTTTGCTCCTAGATTAGGAACATCACCATTAGCCTGAGTTAGTACATATAACCAGTCGGTAGCTTTTTGCAATTGAGCATATAAACTTTTTGAAAAAGGCTTTAGGTTTAATTTCTGACATACAATTTCAGCTAGACAATACGAATCCAGCATCACTCGATGATAATTAATTGAGTATTGACTAAAGCCACCATCTTGCATGATAAGCTTGTTTGCCCTATTAACTAACCATTTCTCACCTAATGCTTGCCATTTTTCATATTGTGACGAAGGTTTATTCGCATTTAAGAGTGCTCCACCTATATAAAGTGCAGCTGCCTCAGATGTCCCATGATTATTATCTTGAGCAATTGCATAATCAATAGTTGGTTCAATACGTTTTAAATGAACTTCAATAAAACTTGAGATGTTATCATTTAATTGATTAATTTCTCCTAAGCCAATAAGTGCACTAATAATATGCATGACACGAATAGATGCTTCCTGTCCACATTTCCAATTTGGCCCTAAATAAGCAGGATTATTATTGCACCAATCATTCAACCATAAATCGAGTTGAACCAATGCTTGACCATTCCTTACCCTACATTCTTGCAAAACAAGATCAATGAGCCAATCAAAACGTGAAGCTTCCCATATACCTTTAATATCCCCTACCTTTTCATCAAAATCTGGGATTTGATACCATGGCTTCTCTATATGTTGAAAAGTGTGCTGAGTTAAAGGACTATAAAACCAATTCGGGAATTGCCCCGCCAATGGATATTTTAAATATCCAAAGGCAGTTAAAGTTGATTTGACTGGTATATTAATTTGTTCAGATTGTCCACTTTGACTAAAGAAATAGCCCGTTGGCAATTGTGCAGACAGCTTTTGAACAGGATTCAGTCCTGTTTTTACACCCACACGGTATTTAAAAACTCTAAACAAATTAAACAGCCCTAATGCAAGAGCTGTTTGACCTTTCATGATCAAACTCATGTTTGTGCTCTTAAAATTTCAGCAACCTGAATAGTTACCCTAGCTACTTCAAAAATTTCATCAGCTGGGATAGGTGTTTCTTTACCATTACGGATACTTTCAACGAATGCCGCTGCGCAAGCATCCTGACCTTTATCTTGTCGCCATAAATTCATTTTATTAAACCCTGGCCAACCAAAAGCTTTAAGTTTTCTAAAGTTATCTAATTGCAACACGCGGCCTGCTGTAAATACTTCCACACGCTCTTTAGGAAAATTTGAAGCTCCATTTGCTAAATAGAAAATTGTTCCAAAAGAACCATCTTCAAAACCAAGCGTAATTGAAGCTTTATCCTCTAGAACCTGTACCGCATCAGTTTCGCCCATACGTCTAGCTTGTACAGAAACAATTTTGGAACCTGCCAAAAAACGCATAAGGTCAATAAAATGGCATGCTTCACCAATAATACGCCCTCCACCTACAGCATTATCTTGTGTCCAATGATCTGCAGGAATAGCACCAGCATTCATAGTCATAATAAAGCTTTTCGGTTCTTTTACTGTATTAAGCAAAGCTTTCATTTTTTGTACTTGTGGTGAAAAGCGACGGTTAAAACCAACCATAACACGAGCATATTGATTACTGTGTATATTATGGTTGTAAACAGCTTCTACCTTTTCTATTTCTTCATAAGTAAGTGCTAATGGCTTTTCAACAAAAACATTCTTACCTGACGATAGTACTTTTTCAACAAAATAAGCGTGACTATTGTGACGTGTAGCAATGGCTACAGTATTAATATCTTTATTATTTAATAATCCCTCAATATCTGTAGAAGCTTCAGAAAATCCAGTTTTTTCGCCATGGATTACGCCATTAATACCGCCAGAAGTCACAATGGTATGTAGTTGAGAAGAAGCCTTTTTAAAAGCAGGGATTAAGATACGAGAGGCATAGTTACCCGCACCAATAAAACCAACCACAGCATTCTTTGGCTCAATTAAAATTGGACGTAAAACTACTCTTTTTTCTAAACGGCTTTCTACTGGAGAGGTATATTTTAATAAAAGCCCTAATCCAGATTTATCTTCAGTAAGTGCATCATAAGCTTTCGGCGCATCTTCAAATTGAAAGCGCTGAGTAATAAGCGGCTCTACATTTAATGTACCAGCTGCCAACATATCTAACACTGCAATAAAATTACGCTGTTCAGTCCAGCGAACAAAACCTACAGGATAATCATTACCTTTATCTTCATATTCAGCATCATAGCGTCCTGGTCCATAAGAACAAGAAACTTGGAAGCTTAGCTCTTTTTCATAAAAATCTGCTCGGTTAAGCTCCAAACCAGTTACACCAACTAAAATAATACGGCCACGCTTTCGGCTCATACGTGCCGCTTGTGTTACTGGATCACTCACTTTTGTCGATGCCGTAATAATTACACCATCTACACCAACACCACGGCTGAAAGCTAAACCTGCTGCCACAGGATCTTCACCTATACCAGGATTACACACCTCTGCACCAAATTTTTTTGCTAGCTCTAGTTTACTTTGGTCAAAGTCGATTGCGAGAACGCGACAACCATTGGCTCTTAACATTTGAATAGTTAACAAACCAATCAGACCAGCACCAGTTACAACAAAGCTTTCACCTAAGGTTGGCTGAGCAAGACGAATACCTTGTAAACCAATACTAGCAACTACCGCAAATGAAGCAGATTCATCATCAACATTATCTGGGATTTTTGCACAAAGATTTTTGGGTACCTTAACCATATCAGCATGAGGGCCGTTGGAAACGACACGATCACCAACTTGGAAACCATCAACTCCAGCACCTACTTCCTGTACGAGACCGACATTACAGTAGCCAAGAGCTAAAGGCTGAGCTAATTTCGATTTAACCGCATCATAAGTAGTTAGCAGCCCATCAGTTTGTACTTTCTCAAGCACCATTTTCACTTTTTCTGGTTGTTGGCGAGCTTTATCAATTAAAGAAGCTTTACCAAAACCCACTAACATCCGCTCTGTACCAGCGGAGATTAGAGAAGTGGTAGTTGAAATAAGTAAATGACCTTTTGAGCATTGGGGTACAGGAGCTTCGGTCACAGTCGTACCACCATTTGCCATATCTTGAAGAATTTGTTTCATTAATAACTTCCTAAATATTCATCAATTTTTTGACTGAGATCATCTTTTTCTAAATTAAACAACATAACATTATCCGGTCTTGGTACTACATCCGATGCTAAAACAGGTGCACCGAAATATAATGCTTCTCTCAAACTTACAGAGTCACCATCTGTAGTTGTCGCACGAATAAACAATTTCGTTACCTCCAAAAGAGGCCATATTTTCTTCTCATTCTCTAAAAAGAGAAGATTGTCATATTTACCAGTAAGTGAACGTACCTTTGTTCTTATTTCTTGACTAAAACTAGTTTCTGGATAACTTGCAATAGCAATAAGGAAATAATCATTTTTATATTTTGGTGCTAATTTCGCAAAAATATCTATTAAAGAATCTAATGTATAAATATCAGCTCCTTTAGAATCTAAATTTGGCTGAAATGCACTAGTTAATATGATTTTCCTTTGCTGATTTTTTAATGTTGTCTTATATAAATCCAATAACTTTGGATCATACGTATATAAAATATCTTTTAATTCGGCTTTTGCAGGAGGCAAAAATGCAGAAACAGTTTCAAACTTATCATTAATATCTTGAAATCTATTAAATATTTTATAATTCTCCTTAAGATGCTCATTAACTAACATAATATTTTTACACTTAAGAAAAAAATTTAAATAGATATTCTTTTTCCAATTCCTTAAAGAAGAAAAATGTCGACTAGAGTTATGATCATAAAATATGACTGTTTGATATTTTGCAAGGAAAGAAGCCAACAAAATCAACAGAAAATTAGAAGCACTCAAATGTTTAATTGATTTAGACCTTAATACTAAAAGTATTTTAAATAGGTTCTTTTTATTCGGCTCAATTAAAACAAAATTAACATTTGGAAAACTATTAGTTAATTGTTCTAATTTACGTTGATTAAAAACAGTAACACCACCTATAGGTGAAGGAAGTTTACCAATAAAATATATTTTATCCACTTAATTCCCACCTGCTCTTAATTTCCCAACTCTACAAAAAACCAAAATAGCTACTAAAACTACAACACTAAGAATAAAAAACGTTCTGAAATTACTAATCATATCATTCCTTAAAGTAAAGGAAAAACAGAAGATATATATTGTACCCAGCAAAACTCCAAAAGAAGATTTATTATAAAACTTAGAAAAGAATACAAGTAAAAATGCAAAAACAACAGGTCCTAATATATTAAAATTCATCATGGACTCAAGAATCGCATTAAAAGCTAATCCACCACCTGAGCTATAAATATCCGGATAAAATTCTTTTACAAAGTTAACTGAGGGTGAAATAGGTCGGTTAGGAAAAATAAATGTTGGAACAATCTGTACAAATGTTTCTAAATAAGTAGGATGCATTTGAACTGAAGAATATTTAGAAAAATAGTCATTCCAAATAATACTAAATGCTCCAAATTCAGATTTATCAGGACTAAACGCTGTACCATAGTCTAATTCACTTAAAATATTGCCCCATTGAGAAACACTAGTGTTTCTTAAATACCCATAAAGCCACATTAATAAAGCAAATATAAATCCATATCCAATATAGACAGGGTTAATGCGTCTTTTGACATTAATAGTATAAGCACAAATAATAAACAACAATATTGCTAGTTTTCTATCACCTAGAATTAAAATATCAGTCGCGGAAAATAAAATTAAGGGCAACAACCAAAAGAATAAAAACTTCCCTTTCTTTTCCTCAATACAAATAATAAACCAAATATAAAAGACAGAAAAAGAGTAAACAAAAAGTTTGTAAACATCGAAAAAAGTAGATTTTGACTTATAAATATCTGCACGCGTTACTGCTCCAATATCTAGTGAAAATGACATCGAAACCATAGTAATATATATAAGTACAATCGCTCCATATATTAAAAAAACAATAGTTGGATTAATTTTTTTCCTAAAATCCAATTCAATAGTTTTAATTCTATTTAAATATGAATCAAAAAAAATAAAAGAACCAAAAAAAATAAAAGAATATAATATTAAGCTAGCATTAGTTTTTTCCAGAAAAAAACTATAGTCTTTATAAATAAATGAATTATATATTGCTGTTAAGAAATAGGGCAACGCTGTTACAAAAACTATTGTACTCGGTGCAAGAATACCGCTTTTCTTTATTTGAAAAAAAGTAAGTAAAGCAATAAAAACAAGAGAGAAATTTAAAAATAAATCTAGACTATCCAAACTTATGAGAAGCCATAAGAGACATATCATTACAAGTGAGATTACTCCCCAAATAAATGCGAATCTATTCATTTTAACCTCTTAACATACTTTAAAATGCTATAAAAATTTACAACATAAATAAGCAACATAATTATCAAAAATAAAATAATAAAATATAAAAAAGACAATTTTGCAAAAAAGGCAATTAACGGTAAAATTATCGCTACAGAAATAAACCTAGTTACTTCAAAACCTAAAGCTTTATTAACCTCTCCCCACAATGGATACAAAGTAGTTAAAGGTTGTAATAAAGCATCAATAAAATAGTAGACAAATAGCAAGGACAACAACCAAGAAAACATTAACCATTCTCGGCCAAAAAACATTATTATTATATATTTTGAGCAGAATACCAAAAATACTAACAAGGATAAAAAAACACCAGTAGCAATCAACACATTTCTTGTCGTTAATACATGTTCAAATAATTTTCTAATTTTTCCTGGATCACTATATTCACCATTAAAAAGTATTAAAACATTTCTTCTAACTAAAGAAAATGGAACTGCCATCGTTTGAGAAAATAAAAAATACGCACCAATTTGGCTCTTATCAAAAATATACCCACCAAATAGAACAGGTATTACAGGAGTTGAGTACTGTATAAATGTAAGAAAGGAATTTTTTAAACCTTCTCCCAAATTTTTACGAATAAAAATTTTAAAATTCTTATAATTAAATGATAAGTTATTTCTAATCAACCAAAAAAATAGAAGTGAAATAATTAATTGAGGAAAAATATTTGCTAACAACAACCCTTTCTCAGAAAAATAATAATAAAAGCCCACAATTAATATAATTTGAAGAATTAATTGATTTGTCTTATAAAAAATAAATTTTTTATAGTCTTTTATTAATATAAGATATTGACTTAGTAAATTAAAAAAACTCAAACTCAGACAAAATAATAACAAATAGGTAATACTATATTTGAAAGAAAAAATACTATTAGCAATTATAGTGCATAGAGATAATAAAGAAAAAATTAAAAGACTAACAACTATGGCATTAGAAAAAAATTCTTTTTTTTCCTCTTCGTTTACTCTATCACTCAATACAATATAATCAAATCGCAAGGCAGCAACAATTGAAAACACTGAAGCAAAACTTAAGTACCAACCTAACTCACCGAATACTTCTGGCTTATAAAGTCGTGAAGATATCATAACAGATACTGCTACGAGTAACTGTATAATTATCCCTCCTGCTATAAGTTTGGATAAAATCTTCATAC
The DNA here is from genome assembly GCF_900520355.1 of Acinetobacter calcoaceticus. NCBI lineage: Bacteria > Pseudomonadati > Pseudomonadota > Gammaproteobacteria > Moraxellales > Moraxellaceae > Acinetobacter > Acinetobacter calcoaceticus. Next base: position 3,857,443 of record NZ_LS999521.1, read on the forward strand.
ACTCTATCTATTCTTTATAAACTTAAGTGGATTACCCGCATGTATTTGCATTGATGGAATTTCTATACTTTTTACGATAGATTCAGCACCAATAATTGTACCTTTGCGAATTATAGTATTTAGAAAAATACTAGAACCACGACCTATCCACACATCTTCTTCTATTAAAATTTCACCCCTCTTCATCCCTTGTTTATTTATTGGCTCAGTTTTATCAAATAAGTGCTGTGCATCTCTGATAGATACCCACTCTGCAATTAGAGTATTATTCTGTATTTCAACCTTATTAATTGCAGAAATTACAACTCCTTGTGTCATTTTCACATAATCACCTATTATTAATTGACCTAATGGTGGTATATCAAAATGACTAAAAGCACCTATATCACACTTTTTACCAATCACAATTCCTTTATGTGGAGGATATTTGAAAATAACGTTCTTCCCGACTTTAGGAATACCTTTACAAACTCCCCCACATAAATGGATAAGCAAAAAAAGTTTTAGACCTCTATAATAATCCCCTAGCCTAAAAAAAAATTTGAATAGGTTATACATTTATAAAATGCCTTTCGTATCTACAATATAGGAAAAAGAGAGGTCCATATTTTTAAATTCTTTGTGATCAACCAAGATTAAATGGATGTCTGCTTGCTGATGCTGTTCAACAGAAATCAGTTTAATATTTGAAGGAAGCTGGCTTGGGAGTTCATTGATATTCGGTTCTATTGCAAGGATATTAAAACCTTGTTCTGCTAATTTCTTAGTAATCTCTAATGCTGGACTCTCACGAAGATCATCAATATCAGGTTTAAAAGCCAAGCCATAGCAAGCAATCGTTACATCTTGAATAGTCTTAGTTGAATTCGCTTGTAAAAATTCGGCAATTTTAATTTTAACTTGATCAATGACCCATTCAGGTTTTGCATCATTTACTTCACGTGCAGTGCGAATCAACCGCGCTTGCTCTGGTGTTTTAGCAACGATAAACCATGGATCAACAGCAATACAGTGGCCGCCCACGCCTGGGCCTGGTTGTAAAATATTTACTCGAGGATGACGATTTGCTAGAGATATTAACTCCCAAACATTAATATCCAACTTATCACAAATAATAGAAAGCTCATTTGCAAAAGCAATATTAACATCTCGGAAAGAGTTTTCTGTTAATTTACACATTTCTGCAGTGCGTGCATTTGTTTCTATACACTCACCTTTGACAAAAGTTTTGTATAGCTCACAGGCTGCTTTTGAACAACGCGGTGTCATACCACCGATAATACGGTCATTGCTAATCAGCTCTTGTAAAACCTTACCTGGTAATACTCGTTCTGGGCAGTGTGCTACTAAAATATCTGCTTCTTCACCTTTTTGCTGAGGAAAACTTAAATCTGGACGTGCTTCGCTCAACCATGCTGCCATTTGTTCCGTGGCTTCTACAGGAGAGGTAGATTCAAGAATAACAAGATTACCTTTTTTCAGAAAAGGAGCTAAAGCTTTGGAAGCTGCTTCAATATATTTTAGATCAGGCTGATAATCATCTTTAAAAGGAGTAGGAACTGCAACTATATATGCATCTGCTTCTAATGGTGTAGTTTGAGCAGACAATTTCCCTTGTGCAACAACATCACGTACCAATGCATCTAAATCAGGTTCAACAATGTGTACTTTTCCTTGGTTAATCATATCTACAGCATGTTGGTTAACATCCACACCCGTAACTTTTATTCCATGCGCTGCAAAAGTCGCTGCTGTTGGCAAACCAATATAACCTAAACCGATAACACAGATATGTTTAAATGACTTATTCATATTCAAATACTTTAAATTAAAATAATAAAAAAATTAATTTCTTTTTAAGAAATCAATAATTTGCTGACAAGATGTACCGTCACCATAAGGGTTATGTGCAGCAGCCATAGCATTATATAGTGAGGTATTTTCCAATAACTCCGACACCGATTTTTCAATTGTACTCACATCAGTACCAACTAAACGCACAGTGCCCGCATCAACAGCTTCTGGTCGTTCAGTAGTATCACGCATAACCAAAACAGGTTTTCCAAGCGAAGGAGCTTCTTCTTGGATACCACCTGAGTCAGTCAGGATAAGATAACTACGGTTCATTAAATATACAAATGGCAAATAGTCTTGGGGTTGAATTAAAAAGATATTATCTATACCTGATAGCAATTCATTTACAGGCTTTTGCACATTAGGGTTCAAATGAACTGGGTATACAATTTGAATATCACTATATTTTTTTGCAAGATTAGCTAATGCAGTACAAATATTTAAAAAACCTTGACCAAAGTTTTCGCGTCTATGGCCTGTAACTAAAACTAGCTTTTTACTTTTATCAAGAAATTTAAATTCTTGCTCGAACTTCTGAATTAAATCTTCATCTTGTTCAACTTTATCTTTCACTTGCAATAATGCATCAATAACTGTGTTTCCAGTCACAATAATTGTTTCTGGATTAACATTTTCTTTAATTAAATTTTGATAAGAAGAGTTCGTAGGCGCAAAATGATAATTTGCCAAAACACCTGTAAGTTGGCGGTTCGCTTCTTCGGGCCATGGAGAGTAAAGATCGCCTGTTCTTAAGCCAGCCTCAACATGCCCAATTTTAATTTTATGATAATACCCAGCCAATGAAGCAGCAAATGTAGTAGCCGTATCACCATGAACTAAAATAATATCTGGCTTCCATTGTTCAAAAACTTGCTCCAAGCCTTTGAGTACTCCTGAAGTAACATCAGATAATGTTTGTCCTGGCTTCATTAGATTTAAATCAAAATCGGGTTTTAAATTAAAGAGCTCTAAAACTTGATCCAGCATTTGACGATGTTGCCCAGTTACACAAACTTTGGTTTCGAAGTCTTCAATATTTTGCTGTAATTTTAAGGCCAATGGCGCCATTTTTATTGCTTCTGGTCTTGTTCCAAATACCAATAAAACTCTTTTCACCTGAACTAATTCCTTATAAACGTATCGATGATTCTTGTTGATCTAATACATATTTCAAATCATAAAGTACATGATTGGTTTTACCTAACGCGTGAAACTCTTCTGCGGTCATTGCCTTAAACTGATCGTGAGCAACGGCAATAACGACCGCATCATACACACCTTGCTTCAATTCTTTAACTGGCGCTAAACCATATTCGTGTTGGACTTCTGTATCATCTACCCACGGATCACAAATATCTAAATCTAAGTCGTACTCTTTAAGGGCTTTGATAAAGTCAATAATTTTTGTATTACGAATATCTGGACAGTTTTCTTTAAAACTAAGGCCCATTACTAAAATACGAGCACCAACAACCTGAATACGCCGTTTTACCATTTCTTTAATGAGTTGAGTCGCCACATACTCCCCCATACGATCATTTAAACGACGAGCTGCTAAAATAATTTCTGGGTGCAACCCAATAGACTGGGCTTTATGTGTTAAATAATAAGGATCAACACCGATACAGTGCCCACCAACCAGACCTGGTCGAAAAGGTAGGAAATTCCACTTGGTTCCTGCAGCCTTAAGTACATCTTCCGTGTCTATACCCAATTTATTAAAAATAAGGGCTAATTCATTAATGAGAGCAATATTGACATCACGTTGCGTGTTTTCAATAACTTTAGCAGCTTCTGCTACTTTTATATTCGGCGCCTTATGAGTTCCTGCTTCAATAATTAGGTTGTATACTTCATCAACATAATCAGCTACTTCAGGAGTCGACCCTGAAGTGATTTTTAAAATATTAGTTACACGATGTAACTTATCACCAGGGTTAATTCGTTCAGGGCTATAGCCTGCAAAAAAGTCTTGGTTAAATTTCAAACCTGAAATTTCTTCGAGCACTGGGATACAAACTTCTTCTGTGGCACCTGGATACACAGTAGATTCATAAACGATAACATCCCCCTTTTTAAGCACTTGACCAATACTAGTTGATGCCTTAATTAAAGGAGTGAGATCTGGTTGTTTAAAGTCATCAATTGGTGTTGGAACAGTTACAATAAAAAAGTTACTGTCTTTTAAATCGTTCAAGTCAGCGGTATAGCTTAATTGCACCGCCTGTTTTAATTCTTGTGTAGAAACTTCTAAGGTATGATCTTTACCGTTTTTGAGCTCATCAATACGCTTTTGATAAATATCAAAACCAACTACGGGTACTTTTTTCCCAAACTCAACTGCCAATGGCAAGCCTACATAGCCCAACCCAATAATTGCTATTTTTAAATTGGCAATTTGCATATAAACGAGCCTTTTTCCTTAGAGTTTATATCTAATAAATCATGCTTTTGGCACTTACAATGCAGCGTACTATATCAGATTTTAAGTTAGCGCCGTACACCAATTGTATAAATGTGTTTACAGCACTTATAAGTAGAATTTATTAGTTTAGTTAAAATAATACATTTTTAATATTTCTAATAAGTGACTACAGTCTAAATAAGTAGTTCAGATAAACTAAACATACAAAGCTATACGATTTTTCGATGTTTTTTCATCTCTTTTAAGCTAGAATCTGTTCAGCCTGCGTTTAATAGACACTTGTTACTATGCAGTGGACAATATCAATTAAAGATAAATACACAAAGGGTCGCGTGTGAAGTATTGCCAGTTTTTTTCTGTTCTTGCCTTAAGTTTAAGTGCTGCTAGTTGTGCAGTTACCTCCGGTTTACAAACTTATGATATTCCAAGTGAAGGCGTTTATAAAACCGACCTTGGAACTACGGTTAATGTGGTTAAAATTTCACAAGAAACTCTACCCGCAATACAACCTGCACAGGTTGATTATCAACGTGACTATGCAACCCTATTTAAGAGCCAACAGCCAATATATCGTTTAAGTCCTGGGGATGTTCTCTCTATTCAACTTTGGGCTTATCCTGAAATTACGCCACCTGTAAACAATGTCAATAATGAACAATCTGTACAAGCAAGTGGTTACCCAATCGATCAAAGTGGTTATATTCAGTTTCCCCTTGTAGGCCGCTATAAAGCTGCCGGTAAAACTCTGGCTCAAGTTAACCGTGAGTTACGTGGTCAATTAGGCCGCTTCTTAAAAAATCCTGATGTTACGGTACGTGTATTATCATATGAAGGCCAGCGCTTTTCTGTTCAAGGCAGCGTCATAAAAGGTGGTCAGTTCTACTTAAGCGATCAACCAGTAAGTATATACACAGCTTTAGGCCTTGCTGGAGGTGTAACTGATAAAGGTGACAACACCTACGTTCAGCTCATTCGTAATGGTGTTACATATAACTTAAATACAATTGAGTTAGAAAGAGCGGGTTATTCCCTGCATAAACTTTTGGTACAACCAAATGACACTATTTATGTTAGCACCCGAGAAAACCAGAAAATTTATGTCATGGGCGAATCTGGTAAAAATCAAGCCTTACCAATGCGTGATCAGGGTATGACGCTAAGTGATGCTCTAGGCGAAAGTTTAGGTCTAAATCCTTTATCTGCTAGTGCTAGCCGTATTTATGTTTTACGTACAAATCCAAATGACCGAACAACCGAACTCTATCATTTAAACTTAATGAGTATTGGTGATTTCGGATTAGCCAATCAATTTAAACTACGTAGTAATGATATTGTCTATGTTGATGCAACTGGCTTGACTCGCTGGCAGCGTGTTGTCAACCAAATTATTCCATTCTCAAGCGCGTTGTATAATATAGATCGATTGGGACAATAATTTCATGCAGTTCAAAAATATTTTAGTCATCTGTATTGGAAATATTTGCCGCAGCCCAATGGCTGAGTATTTCTTAAAACAGAAATACCCCCAGTTAAATATTGAGTCAGCAGGAATTGCAGGGCTTATTGGTCATCAAGCTGATGAAAAAGCTCGTCTTTGTATGCAACGATTAGGTATTGATATGCAACCGCATATTGCACGTAAACTCAATGCGGAACATATCAAAAGAGCTGACCTGATTTTAGTCATGAGTCACAACCAGCAAAAACATATTGAGCAAACCTGGCCCTTTGCAAAGGGAAAAACCTATCGCTTAGGCCATTGGCAAAACAAAAATGTGCCAGATCCTTATCAGCATGATCAAACTATTTTTGATGAAACTTGCCAACTCATACAACAATGTGTTGATGACTGGAAACCTTATATTTAACATTCAGATTTTAAGCTTATGAACCAAAATACTAATACCGAAGATACAATTGATCTAAAGGAATTATTTTTTTCACTGATTGCTCAGTGGAAACTTATCGCCCTCTGCATTATTTTAAGCCTTGTATGTGCATTACTCTATTTACGTGTAACACCTGATACCTATTCGGTTGATGCTTTGGTTCAAGTTGAAGACAGCAAAGGGGCGTCTGCTGCGCTTTTAGGTGATTTATCACAAATGATTGAGCAAAAATCACCAGCTCAAGCAGAAATTGAAATTTTAAAATCGCGTTTAGTATTAGGTTCTGTCATTAAAGATTTGCATCTAAATATTCAGATTTCTAGTACAGAAAACACACTGACTCATCGCTTATTAAACGATAGTGAATATAAAACGGAATACACTAAAAAGTCAGTTTTATTTAAAGATGGATTAAAAAGTTTTGAAGTTCGTGACTTTGAGGTTCCAGCATATTACTTAGATAAAAACTTACTACTTAATTTTGATAAACAATCCCTGCGTTTGACCGACCCGGAAACAGAAGAAGTAATATTAACTGTTCCGTTAAATCAAGCTAATCACGTCGCTGGGCCACATGGACTTTGGAAAATTGCAATCTTTACCAAAGATCAACTCGATCCAACTTATAATATTAAAAATTTATCCATACCAGCTGCTGTAAATGCACTTAGCTTAAATTACTCGGTCGCAGAACGCGGTAAGCTTACGGGTGTCTTAGGGTTAAATTATCAAGGTCAAGACAAAGAGCATATCACTAAAGTCTTAAATGCAATTTTGGTAACTTATAGTGCTCAAAATATTGAACGTCGTTCAGCCGAATCTGCACAAACTTTAAAGTTTTTGGATGAACAACTACCTGATTTGAAAAAACAATTAGATGATGCTGAGCGTCAATTTAATAAGTTCCGTCAACAGTACAACACTGTGGATGTAACAAAAGAATCAGAACTTTATTTAACTCAAAGCATTACTTTGGAAACGAAGAAAGCAGAGCTTGAACAAAAGCAAGCAGAAATGGCCGCAAAATATACTGCTGACCACCCTGCAATGCGTGAAATTAATGGTCAGCTTTCAGCGATCAATAAACAAATTGGTGAACTCAACAGTACTTTAAAACAATTACCAGATGTACAACGTCAATATTTACAATTGTATCGCGAGGTTGAGGTAAAAACGCAACTCTACACTGCTTTATTAAATTCCTATCAACAGCTTCGCATCGCAAAAGCTGGTGAAATTGGAAACGTACGTGTCGTGGATACTGCTGTTGAACCAGTTGAACCAATTAAACCTAAAAAGTTACAAGTCCTTATCTTATCTTTATTCTTAGGTGGTTTTATAGGAACATTAATTGCCTTGTTACGTAATATGTTACGTACAGGAATTAAAGATTCTGGACAAATTGAAAATGAATTAGATTTACCAGTTTATGCAACCGTTCCACGCTCTCCAATTCAAGAAAGTCGCATCAAAATTTTAAAGAAGAAGAAGAGTATTCCTATTCTTGCTGTTAAAAATAGTGATGATATTGCAATTGAAAGCTTACGTAGTATCCGTACTGCGATTCACTTTGCATTGGCGAATGCGAAAAATAATATCATTATGATTGCAGGACCTTCACCAGAAGTAGGTAAATCCTTTATTTCGACTAACCTTGCAACAATTTTTGCGCAAGGTGATAAACGTGTGTTACTCATTGATGCCGATATGCGTCGTGGTTATATGCATAAATATTTTGATGTTGATGTCAAGCCAGGTCTTTCTGAATTATTGAGTGGGCAAGCTGATCTTCAACAGGCACTTCACAAAACTCAAGTTGCTAACCTTGATGTGATTACACGTGGTAAGAGCCCAACAAATCCTTCAGAAATTTTAAGCTCAAACCAATTTAAAGAATTACTTGAACAGCTACAAAGTCAATATGACCACATTATTATTGATACTCCGCCAGTGCTGGCAGTAACTGATGGTATTATTATTTCACAATATACTGGTGTGAACTTAATTGTTGCTCGTTATGCTAAGTCACAAATGAAAGAGCTTGAATTAACACTTAATCGCTTTGAACAAGCGGGTGTTAAAGTCAACGGCTTTATTCTCAATGACATTCAACGTGCTAGCGCGGGTTATGGTTACGGCTATAACTACGCCTATGCTTACAAAGCACAAAAAGAAGATTAAGCGTAAAGTCATAAAAAAACCGGATCAAATGATCCGGTTTTTTATTTAAGATTTTTTTAAGCTTAAGCACATTAAAACTAACTAAAATATATAAAAAACCACTCGTTTTTTTTCTTAAACATTCTATGCTTAAGCATGCTAAGATCAAAAGCAGCCTTTTTAGACTCAAATGATTATTTTTGGAACCTTTTATGAGTAAAGCCTTACCCATTGCTGTCGCTGTAGTTTTAGGCGGTGCTGCACTTGTACCAGTATATTATGCAAGCCAACATCCGACCACAGAAGTCGGAAGCAAAGCAAATAAAAATGCCACCCCAATTGAAAAAATTAGTTATGTTCTTGGATATGAAGTTGCACAGCAAACTCCGCCTGAGCTAGATACAAAAGCATTTGTGAAAGGGATTCATGATGCTCGCAGCAAGCAGCCAAGTGCTTATACTCAAGAAGAGTTAAAAGCTGCTGTAACCGCTTATGAAAAAGAATTACAGCAAAAAATGCAGCAACAGAATAAACCAGAACAAGCTGCTGGTGCTGCTCCTGAATCTGCAGATGCTCAATTCCTTGCAGAAAATAAAACAAAAGCTGGCGTAAAAACTACGGCGTCTGGCTTGCAATATATCATTACTAAAGAAGGCACAGGTAAACAACCCACTGCGCAGTCTATCGTTAAAGTACATTACGAAGGCCGTTTAATTAATGGTCAGGTTTTTGATAGTTCTTATAAACGCGGTGAGCCAGTTGAGTTTCCACTCAATCAGGTTATTCCAGGCTGGACTGAAGGACTTCAATTGATGAAAGAAGGTGGTAAAGCGACGTTCTTCATTCCATCAAATCTTGCCTATGGCCCTCAGGAAGTTCCTGGCATTCCAGCAAACAGTACACTGATTTTTGATGTAGAACTCATTTCAGTGAAATAAAAACATTCAGGAGAGTAGAACATTACTCTCCTTTTTTTTGGAAAACGGCATGAAAAAAATTGGTCTAATTATTGCAACATCAACAATGAGTTTATCTGTTCTTGCTGCAACTCCTATAACGAATAAAAGCCCAGCAAAAGAACAATTTAGCTATAGTTATGGCTATTTGATGGGTCGTAATAATACTGATGCATTAACAGATCTAAATCTTGATACTTTTTACCAAGGTCTTCAAGAAGGCGCACAAAGTAAAACAGCACGCCTAACTGATGAAGAAATGGCAAAAGCGATTAATGACTATAAGAAAACCTTAGAAGCTAAACAACTCGTCGAATTTCAAAAAACAGGTCAACTAAATATCCAAGCAGGTACAGCATTTCTTGCTGAAAATGCAAAAAAATCAGGTGTAATCACGACTAAGTCTGGTCTTCAATACCAAGTATTAAAAGAAGGTAATGGTCAAAAGCCGAAAGCCACATCTCGTGTTAAAGTGAATTATGAAGGTCGTTTACTCGATGGGACCGTATTTGATAGTTCTATTGCCCGTAATCATCCAGTTGAGTTTCAGCTCAGTCAAGTCATTGCAGGCTGGACAGAGGGTCTGCAAACCATGAAAGAAGGCGGGAAAACTCGCTTCTTTATTCCGGCTAATCTTGCTTATGGTGAGGTCGGTGCTGGCGACAGTATTGGCCCAAACAGTACTTTAATTTTTGATATTGAATTACTGCAAGTTTTACCAAAATAAATGTATTAGATATAAAAAAAGCGATCATTTAAGATCGCTTTTTTATTTTTAGTGTTTTAAATCTCTAGGACGAAAACCTGTAACGACGAGAGCAACCAGATAAGCGACTACGCCGACGACACACAATCCAACCACTTCGGCAACACGTAACCACTGTGAAAGTTCACCGTTATACCAATTTAACGCAAACCAAAGTGCTCCAATCATGGCAAGATTCGCTAAACCATATTGAAGTCCTAATTTTTTCCAATGTGAACCAAATCGAAAAATATTCCGCTTATGCAAATAGAAGTAGAGTAAACCTGCATTCACCAAAGCCGAGCCTGAAGATGCCAAAGCAAGTGCCATATGCTCTGCGTGCCAATCAATCAGCTTAAAGAAACCAATAAATATAACGTTTAAAATAGCATTCGCTGCGACTGACATTAAACCGACACGTACAGGTGTTTTAGTATCTTGCTGTGCATAAAAACCGGGAGCAAAGACTTTAATCAGCATAAAAGAAATCACACCAGCGCTCATACATTGCAGTGCTAGAGCTGTCATTTGTGTATCACGTACATCAAACTCACCACGCTGGAATAATGCCTGAATAATCGGTGTAGAAAGCATAAATAAGGCAATACTTGCTGGTAAGCCAACCAATACAATAATTTTTGCAGCCCAGTCGATCATACCGCGGAACTTTGCTTGATCTTGTTCTGCATGACGGGCAGAAAGTGAAGGTAAAATCACTGTACCAATCGCAACACCAATTAAACCTAACGGCAATTCAGTCATACGCTCTGCACTGTACAGCCAAGATACTGAACCATCTTGCATGAAAGATGCCCAAATCGTATTTAATAACAGGTTAATCTGGGTAACAGATACACCAAATAAAGCTGGAAGCATTAATTTTAAAATACGCTCTACACCTTCGTGTTTAAAATCAACTTTAGGTGGGATCAGTAGGTTTTTACGCCATAACTCTGGAATTTGTATCGCTAACTGCAAAACACCCGCCACAACAACTGACCAGCCTAAGGCTTTGATCGGTTCAGCCATATACGGCGTAAGCCACCATGCGCCTGCAATCATCGCGACATTCAGCAAAACTGGTGAAAAAGCTGGTGAAGCAAACGAACCATAACTATTCAAAATACTGCTGGCAAAAGCAGTCAGCGACATAAACAATAAATAAGGGATGGTCAGCCGGAACATACTGACGGCTAAATCGAATTTTTCAGGATCGCTATGGAAGCCGGGTGCGTACATATAAATGATAGCAGGCGCTAAGACCATAGCCACAAAAGTAAGTAAGGTCATGACTGTTAACAAGCAGCCAAATACCCGACTAATCAAGATCTGCACTTCAGCGTGTGCTCGGCCTGTTTTATATTCGGTCAGTACCGGAATAAAAGCCTGAGAAAAGGCACCTTCGGCAAACAATCGTCGAAAGAAGTTGGGAATACGAAAAGCGACGACGAAGGTATCAAAATCCTTACCCGCACCAAACACGTTGAGCAATACGACGTCACGCACTAACCCTAACACTCGTGACAACATCGTCATTGCACTGACAATAAAAGTCGATCGCCACAATGCCATCGTACTCACCTACAGCTATATTCGAAAGACGCTATTGTAATGAAACTAGAAAATCTTTTCGTTGTGAAATGATGAATGAACTCAACTTTTTTTCTGATCAAGTAATTGTCTAAAGTGCTGCCATTTAAAATAAGGCCCTGGATCAGTTTTTCGGCCTGGTGCAATATCTGAATGCCCGGCAATATGGTTTTTAATTTCAGGATAAGCCTGACGAATGATCTTAACTACATCGGTTAATACGTCGTATTGTACTTCTTCAAAGGGCAAATCATCACTCCCTTCAAGCTCTATACCAATTGAATAATCATTGCATTCTACTTTGGCTAAATAACTCGAACGCCCTGCATGCCATGCCCGATCGTTAAAATTAACAAACTGTAGGACCTCCCCACTACGTAAAATCAGTAAATGCGTAGAAACCTTCATCCCCTCAATGGTCTGAAAATAAGGATGGACTGACCAATCTAACTTGTTTTGAAAAAACTGCTCAATATACCCGCCTCCAAATTGAGACGGCGGCAAACTAATATTATGAACTACGATCATTTGAATTTCGGTACCAGTCGGACGCTGGTTAAAATTTGGAGAAGGGATTTGTCTCGCCCCTTTTAATTGCCCATCTATAACTTCATACGGTGTAATTTGCTTCATTGAGATGCCAATAAATTGCTTGCCAATTGTTTTAGTTTAAAACAGTTATCTACTTTTCAAAGTAGTAAATGCGATTGTTTATCGCGATTAATCTCATAAAACAGCTTATTTTTAAAGTCGACGGTGCTAATATATCGCAAGTTTTAGGGTCATCTACAAAATGGAAACCGTATGAGCATACCTCAGTCTTTGCTTGAACAATCAATTCAAATCAATATTCAACAAGCATTACAAGAAGATATTGGGGACGGTGATATTACCGCTATGCTCACACCTGAAGATGAACAGGCAACAGCAACCATTATCAGCCGTGAAGATATGGTTTTAGCTGGACAGCCTTGGGTTAATGCACTCATCTCAGCTTATGACAATACGGTTCAAGTGACTTGGTTAAAACAAGAAGGTGAGCGTGTTGCTGCAAACGAAGCATTTTTAAAGCTTGCTGGTTCTGCACGTAGCTTACTCACTGTAGAGCGCCCTGCTTTAAACTTTATTCAAACTTTATCTGCGGTTGCGACAAAAACAGCTGAATATGTTCAACAGCTCGAAGGTTTAAATACAAAACTTCTCGATACACGCAAAACCTTGCCAGGCTTACGTATTGCACAAAAATATGCTGTAGCTGTCGGTGGTGGTCAAAACCATCGTTTAGGTTTATTTGATGCGTTCTTAATTAAAGAAAACCATATTATGGCGGCGGGTGGTATTGCTCAGGCAATTGCCAAAGCCCATCAAATTGCACCGGGCAAACCTGTTGAAGTCGAAGTTGAAACTTGGGATGAGCTAAACCAAGCGCTCGAAGCAGGTGCAGATATTGTTATGCTTGATAACTTCAGCCAACAACAAATGATCGATGCGGTGAAACATGTTGCTGGTCGTTGTAAGTTAGAGGCATCAGGTAATATCACCATTGAAAACTTGCGCGAAGTTGCCACTACTGGCGTTGACTACATTTCTATGGGTGTACTGACTAAAGACGTTAGAGCTGTGGATTTATCAATGCGTTTTAATGCTTAAATAAAGTCTACATCGTTATTAGTATTTTTTTGCGACTTGGTCATGTCTGCCGCTTGTGTTTTCTGCCATGCTGACTGAGTCGCTTGTGCCCCACTATCACGTGGGTCAGCAGCCATTAAAACGAATGTCACTACTGCTAATAATACAATAAAACCTTGTAGCATAAATTTTCCCCATTACTTTAAAAAAATCAGGGTTCCAAGGTAAAAGATAAATATGATCAGGCTTAGGAGGTTGTGTTACAAAAGGTAAGTCTTTATTTTTATTATTCATCTACACCACAAGATAGTACCTCTCTTCATTTATATTTCCCAACATTAGATTGTGTGAGATGTCATCTACAACCTGCCCAAAATCTATAAATATATTGTTTTTGCAATAAATCAGATATATGCAGAAAGAGAACAGGTTTTGTAGATGACAAATGCATTTGGTTACTTTGGGCAAAACCAAAGTAACGAATTAGCTACTTCCACTGGATGAATAAATGATAAGACTCCGTCGTGCTAGCTAATTTAAAATAAATTATTAACCCAAAACTTCAGCTTAATCACTCATCCATTACACTAAATAACCCATATATGGATCAGAAATTGAATCTTCTTGGGTTTCAATACGGCCAGCAAAGCGACGGCTAAAAGTAGTATCATCAGCTAATGTCACAGTGAAGTCGTACCAACCACCAAATTCAGACATATCCCAAACCAGTTCTTTTTCAGAATGATCTGTTTCTATGGTCCATGTCTTATTTGCAAGATAAGCATTTGCTTTGACTGTCAGCTTGACTGACTTATTACCATCATGACGCACTTTTAAATACAAATTCGCGTCACATTCTTCCACACACACTCTAATTTCCGGCAATGCTTGAGTCTGGTTAGCTTGGCTTAAATTACCTTTAAAAGCACGATGGGAACCATTTGGACCGAGTACCCACAAATCGTACTGCCCATTTGTAGCATTCCACACATCATCAAGCTGTTTACCCGCTTCAACCATATAACGGCGTGGAATCGCTGTAAGATCTAATCGGTTATACACATGGAAAACCGCTGCCTGTTTACCTGTATTTGAAAACATCAGCTTTACTGTCTTTTGTGCTGCATCAACTTTAGCACTGGTATGCAAAATATAAGGCAAAGCACGTGAAGGTCTAATGCCCATTTCCTGCTGTGCAAATTGTTGCTGGCTTGGAACCGGAACTTGTGGCAATAAAGCTTGAGCAACACGAATAGCATCGGCTTCTGCTTTTGTTTTCTTACCTACTAACTCATTTACAGGCAAAAGGTTCGGAGTTTTAAAATCAAAAGCTGTAGTTAAATCGCCACACACGGCACGGCGATATGGGCTGATATTCGGCTCTTGCACACCAAAACGTTTTTCTAAGAACTGTAAAATAGAAGTATGGTCAAAGACTTGAGAGTTTACCCAGCCACCACGGCTCCACGGTGAAATCACATACATTGGAACGCGTACACCCGGTCCATAAACACGTCCATCTGTTGCGGGTTGAGATTTTGCTGTAGCGACTGCTGGATGAGTAAAGTACTCATAAGACACTTGTTGATCACTTAAAGTCGTTTTCCCCTGAACTACACCTTTTTCATCTTTAGATGGTGCACTTGGTGAAGGAATATGGTCAAAGAAACCATCATTCTCATCAAAGTTCACTAATAAAACCGTCTGACTCCAAACTTGAGGGTTTTCAGTTAAAGCATTTAATACTTCCTGAATATACCAAGCACCCTGTACAGGACTAGATGGTCCTGGATGTTCACTGTAGGTCGCAGGAGCGACTAACCAACTGACTTGCGGTAATTTACCTTGAGCGATATCTGTTTTAAAAGTTCCTAAAAAACCACCATCCGGCATGGTATTGGCAATACCCTTATAAAGTGGCTGTGTTGCATCAATCTTTTCATCGTATGCAGGACAAACGAGAGCATCATTACTTACAGGTTGCCCTGACTGCTCATTAGCACGGCGGTACTGTTTGAAACCTGCTAGAGGATTGTCGGTAAAGTTATCAGGCATATTTTGATAGATTTTCCAGCTAACACCAGCCTGTTGTAAGCGCTCAGGATAAGTCGTCCATTCATAACCCTCATTTGAAGGACCAATACCATCAAACTCATTTACGACACTGGCAACACCTGCACCTGTAGGACCATTGGTTCCAGTCCAGATAAATTTACGGTTTGGATTGGTACCGGCATGCATCGCACAGTGGTAAGCATCACAAATCGTAAACGCGTTAGCTAATGCAAACTGATATTCCACTTCCTGCTTTTTGTAGTACCCCATCGATTGCGGCTTTTTATGCGCCACCCAATCGCTCATTCGCCCATTATCCCAAGCGGCTTGACCATCCGACCATGAATGAGGCGTACCTGAAACGCGCTGTGCATTTCCTAAGCGGCTATCCAAATGGTAAGGCAATATTTTATTTTTCTTAGCATCATATTGTTCCCAAACCTTTCGGCCTTCGGTCATTGGAATGGTAAAGCGGTCTCCAAAACCACGCACCCCTTTTAGTGTTCCGAAATAATTATCGAAAGAACGGTTTTCCTGAGTCAGAATCACGATGTGTTTAACATCTTGAATAGTTCCACTTTCAACTTTGGCATCAATTGCCAGCGCTTTTTGGATACTCAGCGGAAAACTCGCTAAAGCAGCTGTTCCAAACATAGTTTTTGTAGAATTTAAAAGAAATTCGCGACGATTCATTAGTTCTATCCTAAGTTCTTATTATGGTGCACAGTGCATTTTGCAATTACTGGTCGGCGGTGTTGATGGCGATGAATTGTCTGAGTCGTTATCATCGTTACAAGCACTGAGCATAAGTGCTAAAGAGGTAATTAGTAGAAGTGAAAGTTTTCGCATTGGTTTTTTCCAAACGGTTTAAATGCGAACTACTAATAAAGCCTAAAAGTGACAGGCAAGTGATGTTTTTATGTCGATTTGATGAAGGCATAAAAAAACGCACCCGAAGATGCGTTTTTTAGAAAGTTTAAAATTACCAGCCTAAAGCTTCTTGTTGCTTTTTAACTAGCTCGGCAATTCCCTTTTCTGCCATTTCTAACATGTCATTGCTTTGTGCACGAGTAAATGGTTTATCTTCAGCTGTACCTTGAATTTCAATAAATTCGCCAGTTTGTGTCATTACTACGTTTAAGTCAGTTTGACAGTTCGAATCTTCTTCATAACAAAGATCAAGTAATACTTCGTCTTGATACATACCCACAGAAATTGCAGCAACTAATCCTTTAAGCGGATCATGCTTAATTTTCTTTTGAGATAACAAAATATTCATAGCATCAACCAATGCTACAGCCGCACCAGTAATTGCTGCCGTACGTGTACCACCATCTGCCTGAATCACATCACAGTCGATGGTAATCGTGTTTTCGCCAAGCTTTTTCAAATCGACCATAGCACGTAAGCTACGACCAATCAGGCGCTGGATTTCCTGTGTCCGACCCGACTGTTTACCACGCGCTGCTTCACGGTCACAACGTGAGTGTGTTGAGCGCGGTAACATGCCATATTCAGCAGTGACCCAGCCCTGTCCTTTTCCTTTTAAAAACCGTGGAACCGAATTATCGATACTTGCAGTACAAAGGACTTTGGTGTGACCAAACTCAACCAGAACTGAACCTTCTGCGTAACGGGTATAGTTACGTGTGATTTTTACTTCACGTAACTGGTCTAATTCACGTTGGTCAATACGCATAATCCTTCCTAACTTCTCTTAAATACAAATCTGGGCATAGTATAGCAAAGGATTTTGACAGGTTGAGTTTATTCCCTACTTTCAAATGTAAGTCTGCACTTTTAATGACTCAAAAATAAAAATAGCCCCTTAAAAGGAGCTATTTGGAATGTCTTAAATAATGATCTATTTTTATTAAGCAGCTTTGCCAAACATGCCCTTCACCGCCTCAACAAAAGTCCGCTTGGTCGCCACCAAACGATCAACCATATTATCAGGCAAAGAGTGAACAGCCAGACGTTTATACACACTCACAATCTGAGATCCAAAGGGCGCGGTATTGTACTGTTGACCAAACTCTGCACAGACTTCACGTACTTTAGGTGCCATCTCTTGATAGCGGTTGGCAGGTACATCAGGAAACAAGTGATGTTCAATTTGATGACTCAAGTTACCACTCAAGAAATGCATGATTTTACCGCCAGTAAAGTTTGCTGAACCACGAATCTGACGCAAGTACCACTCTGCTTTGGTTTCATTATCAATATTGTCAGTGATAATTTCAGAGTCTTCTGTGAAATGACCACAATAAATCACGGTCGATGCCCAGTAGTTACGGATCAAGTTAGCAAAAAAGTTACCAGCCAATACTGGCAAGAACATTGGTCCTGCAATGAGTGGGAACAGCACATAATCTTTACCAAACTGACGTAGCATTTTTTTACGTAGATTTTTAGATTCTACATACACTTCTTTCCAAGTTTTGGTGCCATCAAATAACACTTTTTCCATCTCTAGACGTTGCAAAGCTAATAGCCATTCAAAACCCGTTGACAATACAAAACCCATTGGCACGTTGAATAAAAAACGAGGTTCCCACTTTTGCTCACGGCTCATGCGCATCACACCATAACCGCTAATATCATGATCCATGCCAAACACATTGGTATAGGTATGATGCTTATAGTTATGGGTATATTTCCAGTCTTCACCCGTACACACCGTATCCCAGTCATAGGTTGCACCGTTAAGTGCCGGATCATTTAACCAGTCAAACTGACCATGCATCACATTATGACCGAGTTCCATGTTTTCAACGATTTTAGATATGCCTAGCATAGCCGTACCCAACAACCATACTGGTGGAATCCAACCACCAAACATCAACATGCCACGTGATGCAATTTCGGTATAGCGTACAAAATTACGTACTTTGTAAATATATTTTGAATCTTCTTCCCCGAGATCTTTCATCACTTCAAGACGAATTTCTTCAATACGTCTACCAAAAGCTTCTGTTTGCTCTGGGGTTAAATGTGCCGATTTCGATGCTGCTTTAAGTTCCGCTGCCATATTCATAAGGGTATCCTCAAATCTCTTTTATGTTTGTTTTTATAGATCAATCGTGACTGGGCTAAGGGCTTGGTTCACACATAACTTAATTGCACGATTGGGTTGATCGTCAATTTCACCTGTTAAGATATTCTGGGTGATACCACTGACCTTAGTACACGTACATTGGTTGCATACACCCATACGGCAACCATGCTGTGGACGTAAACCAGCTTGCTCTGCACTGCTTAATAACGTTGTCGTGGCAAGAAAGTTTTGTTGCGAACGACGGAATATGATTGGTTGTGCTTCATTAGATTGTTCGATTTGAACAGGCATGAAAAACTCTTGATGGAAGTTTTCCAACACATCATGTTGCTTATAAATATCTTGTGCCTGACGCATCATGCCGTGGTGTCCACACACGTACGTTGCAGTCTGCGCGTAATCAGGAACCAACTTTTGCAATAGGTCTTCAGTTAAATGCTGCTTTTGTGCAGTGGTATTAAAAAAATGATATTTAAGCTGTGGATACTGCTCTGCCAAAGCTTTTAATTCAGCATGGAAAACTTCAGCACGGTTGAAATAAATCACGTGAATCTGTTCAAGCTGCTGTTTCAACGCTTGCTGCAATAATGAATAAATCGCAGTAATTCCACTGCCTGAAGCAATTAAAATAGCTGGCTGTTGACCTGAATGTAGTGTGAATTCACCTTGTGGCTGTGAAATTGTAACACTCTCACCAACATGTAACAGCTGAGCTGCACTAGACACTAAGCCCTGTACTTTAATGCCTAAAGAGATCTCGCCTTCACTCGTCACTTCAATAATTGAATAACTACGCTGTTGGTAAACTCCATCTATAAGTAGAGTTAATAAAATACTTTGCCCAGCACGTACCTGTTCGAATTCGAAATTACGATTCGGTTTAAGCTTAATGAGCACCATATCGGTATGAAGAGACTGAACTGCGGTAACTTTGGCAAGTACTCGTTTCCAAGCCCAAGTCACGTTAATTTTCTGCAAAACAAAATCAACGAAATCTTCTCGAACCCAATGTGGCTGATAATTAAGTGTTGCGTTCATACGTTCCTCTTTTGTATCTGGCTATTTATTTGAGTGAACACATGTTCGTATAGTGAACATATGTACACTATATTTATAACTGTTCACTCAGTCAACACTTGTTCACTATTTTTTTTATGAAAGTTTGCTCTTTTTTGTTAGACTCTGGCTCACAGTTTAAATAGGCTCTTTTAATGTCGATACGGGATGAACGAAAACAGCAAAGTCGTCAGGCACTTCTCGATGCAGCCTTGCATCTGAGCACGTCTGGGCGTTCGTTCAGTAGTATCAGTTTGCGTGAAGTTGCACGTGAAGTTGGTTTAGTACCGACAGCGTTCTATCGTCATTTTCAAGACATGGATGAACTTGGTAAAGAACTGGTTGATCAAGTCGCACTACACTTAAAAAGTGTTTTACATCAATTGGGCCAAAGTTATTTACAACATAAATCTACGAAAACTCAGACCAGCATTGAGCTATTTGTTCAGGCGGTAAATCATAGCCCTAAGCAGTGGCAATTTATGATTTCCGAACGTTGGGGAGGTTCAGAAACAGTTCGTGCAGCAATTGCACGAGAAATCGAATTTCTGATTGAAGATTTAACAACCGATCTTACGAAACTCGAAAATTTCAAACATATTCAACAGCCTAAAGACTTAAATGTCTTATCTACAATTTTGACCAACATGTCATTTACATGGGCAATGACGTGGCTCAATCTATCTAAACAATATCAAGACGAGCAGCTCAAACAGCAACAAACCGCCTTTATCGAAAATGCCTCTACACAAGTTCGCTTACTCTTTAGAGGGATTGCAAACTGGGAACGGTAGAAGCGGCAAATGACAAAAAACAGGTTATGTGGTAATACGTAAAGAGAGAAAGAAAAAGGCTAAAAATTTCGAGAAAAGTCTTTTTCTTTTTTACAGGAAGTAAATTATTAGTTAGGCCAAACTGGTGTAGGAATACCTATGAATCTTGATCGTCATACACAGTTTTTGATGCGCAAAGAAAAAATCCTAAGCGTGGCAGAAAAGTTGTTACTAGAAAACAATCAGGAAATTACTCTAGATGAGTTAGTGGCCGAGCTAGATATTGCTAAAGGCACCCTTTATAAGCATTTTAGAAGCAAAAATGAGCTTCTACTTGAGCTAATTATTCAAAATGAAAAGCAAATTTTAGAAATTTCTAAAAAATATAATACTGATTTCAAAGAATATGCTCCTCATTACATGCTTCATCATTTGCTCACACCTGGAAAAACAATTCTATTGCATCAACTTGAAGAAAGTCTGACGATGACAGAGTCTAAGTTGAAGCATCTTTTCGAAGAACTTTATGAAATCCGCCAACAGCGTATTTTAGCTATTAAGGATATTACTGAAAATTATTTAAAATCATTAAATTATGATATGTCGATTCGTGACTATTTGTCTTATATCTGGTCACTGACTTATGGCGCATCACTGCTTTTAAATTCTACTTACTATCAACGCTCGATTGGTTCTCGCCAAAAACTCATTAATCTATATATTAACCAAGCTTTATCCCTACCTACACAAACCGCTAATTTTGATGTTTTAAATTTTCAAATTGATGATGAAAACCAGTAAAATTAATTGAAATATTTTGTGATAATTAACGATAAATTAAATATAAAAATGGGCTTCAAATGAAGCCCATTTTTGAAGTAAAGCCTAAACAACTTATTTGGCTTTACGTTCTTTCTCAATTAAATAATTAAGAACTTGAGTGACTTTACCATCTTCACCCTGCACAACATATTTACCATTTACCACTACAGCAGGTACGCCTGTTAATTGGTACTGCTGAGCAAGTTTATTTGACTCGGCAACTTTTGCAGTCACAGCAAATGAGTTGTAAGTGCTATTAAATTTCTGTTCAGGCACGCCATAACGAGTGAAGAACTTCGCAGCAGAAGCCTGGTCAAAAATTTGCTGCCCGTTCACCATAATCGCATGGAACAATGGTAAATGCGTGCGCTTACGTACACCTAGTGCCTCAGATGTATAATATGTACGCGCCCCTTGTTCCCACATTTTATTCATTGCAGCTGGTGTACGTACAAAACGTACATCTTTAGGAATCTGTTTTAACCACGTTTGCATATGCGGTTCAAGTTTAAAACAGTGTGGGCATCCATACCAAAAGAATTCTCGAACCTCAATTTTCCCCGGAACTTCCACTTTGCCTGGATTGGCAATCACGGTGTAGTCTTTACCAGCAACAAAATCTGCTGCCATTGCACTACCCGATACGGCCATAATTGCTGCTGTCAAACCACCCAAAACCAAATTTTTCATTGTTACAGCTTTTCCTCTAAGTTGTTATGCATTAGCTTATGCCCTAAATATAAAACAAATATGCTAAATTCGTTTTGCTTCTGTGAAGTTTTTTATTGGGTTTATCGCTTTTTTCCCAATAATCGCTACACTAACGGCGAACTACATCCAAAAAGATAACTCAAGTTTAGAGGTAGCACCATGTCGCAATTGAATGTTGATTTACAAGAAATCGCAAAATTTGAAGCACTTGCTGCCAAATGGTGGGATCAACATTCTGAATTTCGCCCACTTCATCAAATTAATCCACTACGTTTAAACTGGATCGATGAACGTGTAGGCGGTCTTGCTGGTAAAAAAGTACTTGATGTCGGCTGTGGCGGCGGTATTTTGGCTGAGAGCATGGCACGTCGTGGGGCAGATGTACTGGGCATTGATATGGGTGAAGCACCGCTCGCTGTAGGGCGTTTACATGCTCAACAAGACAATGTTGAAAATATTGAATATCGCCAAATTCCTGTAGAAGAATTAGCGCAAGAACAAGCTGGCCAATACGATGTGGTGACTTGCATGGAAATGATGGAACACGTTCCAGATCCAGCGTCTATTGTAAGAGCGTGTCAGGCTTTGGTTAAACCGGGTGGACATGTGTTCTTTTCAACCATTAACCGTAACCCAAAATCTTATTTATTTGCCATTATTGGTGCAGAATACGTATTACGCATGTTGCCAAAAGGCACTCACGATTATCATAAATTTATTCGCCCTTCTGAAATGGCGCATGACATTCGTAATGCAGGCCTTACTTTAAAAGAAATGACTGGACTGCATTACAACCCACTTACCAAGCATTACTGGTTAGCGCCCAATGTCGACGTTAACTATATGGTTCATACAATTAATACAGGTGCATGATGAAAGCTGTTTTGTTTGATTTAGACGGTACTCTTATCGATACAGCGGCTGACTTCATTCGTATTATTCAGCAAATGTGCCGCGATGAAAAACGTCCTGTGGTGGAAGCAGATCTGATTCGTACTCAGGTTTCTGAAGGCGCACGTGCAATGGTTAAATTGGTCTATCCAGAGTTGGATGTGACCAATCCAATTTTCTTGGCGCATCGGCAAAACTTTTTAGACCTTTACGGTAATAATATTGTGGTTGATACAGAGCTGTTTGTAGGCATGTATCCTCTTTTAGAAGAGTTAGAAGCACAGCAAATCCCGTGGGGTATTGTGACCAATAAACCACGCGGTTTAAGTGAAGCTCTTTTAGAAAAGTTAAACCTGACTGAGCGCTGTGCAGTTTTGGTATGTCCTGAAGATGTCAGTAAAACTAAACCAGACCCAGAACCGATGTATTTGGCAGCTAAACAGTTAAATATTCCGGCAAATGAAATTATTTATGTGGGTGACCACCCGCGTGATATTGATGCTGGTCGAAATGCCAATATGTATACTATATTGGCTGCATATGGCTATTTACCAGTCGAATACCGTGATGATTTAGCAGCATGGCAAGCCGATTCGATTGTAAATACAGTGACAGAATTACACGATATGTTACGTCAAAAGCTGCCTGCTCTACAGGAAAATCAGCGTATGATAAGTTAACATAAGAGTTTTATAGCTTTTTAACAGTTCTTTGTTTTATCAATATAAAAAGAAGGAGGTTTACCAATGAAATATTCAGAATACCAACCTCGTCCGGATCTACTCAAAGATCGAATTATTTTAATTACTGGTGCTGGCGATGGAATTGGGCGAGCTGCGGCTCTGACTTATGCCCTACATGGCGCAACCGTTGTACTACATGGTAGAACTTTAAATAAACTTGAAGTTATTTATGATGAAATTGAAAGTCTAGGTGCCCCACAACCAGCGATTTTACCCTTACAACTTTCGAGTGCTTCTGACCGTGATTATGACTTCTTAGTCGATACACTCGAAAAGCAGTTTGGACGCCTAGACGGTATTTTACATAATGCAGGTATTTTAGGTGAACGCGTTGAGCTGGCACATTATCCATCTGAAGTATGGGATGATGTTATGGCTGTTAACTTACGTGCGCCTTTTGCGTTAACTCAAGCTTTATTACCTCTTTTGCAAAAATCAGAAAATGCCTCTGTGGTATTTACCAGCTCGGGTGTAGGCCGTGAAGCACGTGCTTTATGGGGAGCATATTCTGTATCAAAAATCGCAATTGAAGCTGTCAGCAAAATTTTTGCAGCAGAGCATACCTATCCAAACATTCGCTTCAACTGCATTAATCCAGGTGCAACGCGTACTGCCATGCGTGCCAAAGCCTATCCAGAAGAAGATCCGAAAACTTTACCAACACCAGAGTCGATCTTGCCTGCTTACCTCTATTTAATGGGTGAAGATAGCTTGGCGCTCAATGGTCAAAGTATCGATGCACAGGATTAAAGAGTTAACGATGAAAAGCTAAAGAAAATTACAGCCGATCATCAAATCTGGCTTGCCTATACCTGAAAAGATATATACAAGCCTTTTTTATTATTGATAAAAAACTCTTGATCTATCCGTAATTTTAATTGAACCATTAAATGATCTTCACAGTTTCTCTGCATTTTGCGCGTAGAGTATTCAACATGAGAGACATCAGATGTAAACGAGGATGCATCATGAAAAAGTTGTTCACCATCTTAACCCTTTCCATAGCCGTACTGACCACAAGTATGGCGAGCTTTGCTGATCCCCCTTTTGACCGAGGTCACGGCCACAAAGGTCCTAAAGGTGGAGGACCACGTGGTGAGTGGAATGATCGTGGGCATAAATTTGACCGTGATAACGATGAAGACCGTGTTCGTGATGAACGCCGTATGCGAGAAGAGCGTGGTTTTGAACGGCTTAAACAGCATCGCTGGCAGCCTGGCTATGTCATGCCACAGCACTATCGTGGCAATGGTTATAAAGTTGACTATAAAGACAGTAACTTGCCTAAACCTGGCCGTAATCAACAATGGTATAAGATCAATAATGACTATATTTTAGTCGACACTGACTCTAACAGCATTGTCAGTATCCGCGGTTTTTAAAGCGATAGAACCTCGCTATCGCTGAGCAAAAAGGATAAAGCCTTATGGTTTTATCCTTTTTTTATTACTTATCTAATTTAAAAATAAAAAATTTCTTAATTTCTTCTTATTTCATAGTTAGTTTTCACATTTATTCTTCGCAGCCTCCACGATTTATCTGTAATTGTTCACTAATCTTTAGTTATTGAAATTTAATTTATTATTTGAGGTTTACAATGAAAAAACTAACAACAGCGATTGTTCTTTCAATGACTGGTTTAGTTGCATCAACAGCAATGGCGGCACCTAATGACCATAATCATCATGGGAATTATCAAACACATGAAGTAAAAACGGTTAAAGTGATTAAAAAAGATGACCATCGCAATGTATGGCGAGCAGGTCAGGTTGTACCCCGTGAATATCAACACTCACGTTATGTGATTGACTACCGCCAACATCAAAAATTAACTAAACCGGGTCGCTACCAAAAATGGTACAAGGTGAATGGAAATTATGTCCTTGTGAATGAACAAAGCCATAAAATCATTCGAGTGATTCACTAATTTTAAAAAATTTAAACACCCAAACTTAGATTTGGGTGTTTTTTTATCTAAAACATGCGGCTTTAATCTTTTTTGTTTAGAATCATCTTTATATCTTTTTGCTGTTGATTCGAGATCGGTATGCCAAGCAAGTCTTTAGAAAAGTCGCATAATAACACCCAGCATTATGTACACTGGTTTCGACACTCAGCGCCCTACATTAATGCTCACCGCGATAAAACATTCGTATTAATGTTTGGTGGTGAAGCAGTCCGTCATCCTAATTTCGAACATATCATTCATGATATTGCTTTATTGCACTCTCTTGGTATTCGTTTAATTCTCGTGCACGGTGCACGTCCGCAAATTAATCAAAACCTTAAAGAGAAAGGAATTGAAACCCCGTTTTATGACAACAGCCGTATTACCACGCGTGAATCTTTAAGCTGCGTCATGAGTGCTGTAGGCTCTATTCGCCTAGAAATTGAAGCATTGCTTTCTATGGGCTTAGCGAACTCTCCAATGTACGGCGCTCGAATAGATGTGATATCAGGTAATTTTGTGACTGCTAAACCTTATGGCATTCGTGATGGAATGGATTTCCAGCTCACAGGTGAAGTTCGTTCTATTGATACCGATGCGATTGAGAGACACCTTGATAATCATAATATTGTGCTACTGGGGCCAACAGGTTATTCCACCACAGGTGAAGTATTTAATTTAAGAGCTGAAGAAGTTGCGACTAAAACTGCAACTTATTTAAAAGCAGATAAACTCATTTTTCTTGGGGAACAACAAGGGCTGCTTAATGAAGATGAACAAATATTACGTGAGTTAAGCCCTCATCAACTTGATTACTATATTCAGCAATATCAGACCAGTAGTCCAACGCTGACTTTACATTTACAACAAGCAAAAAAAGCCTCTTTATCTGGTGTACACCGTGTCCATCTTATTTCTTATGCCTATGATGGCGCCCTTCTCGAAGAGTTATTTACTCGAGATGGCATAGGGACCATGATTACCGATGCGCATTATGAAGAAGTTCGCACAGCCCATATTCAAGATGTGGGTGGTTTAATGAATTTATTACGTCCTTTAGAAGAAGAAGGTATCTTGGTTTATCGTTCACGTGAACGTCTGGAGCAAGAAATTAGCCAGTTCGCTGTTATTGAACGCGACGGTATGATTCTAGCGTGTGCTGCGCTCTATCCAATTCCAACTGAATTTAACGAAACTCGCTCTGCAGAAATTGCCTGCGTTGCAGTACATCCAAGTTATCGTAAATCAAACCGTGGTAGCCAAATTCTACAATTCCTTGAAGAAAAAGCTAAAGAGCAAGGTATTCGTCAATTATTCGTTTTAACAACGCGTACCGCTCACTGGTTTTTAGAACATGGTTTCCATCAAGTTAGTGTCGATGAACTACCCAATGCCCGTCAGGCGCTCTATAACTACCAAAGAAATTCTTTAGTCTTTAAGAAACTGCTTCCCTAGCCTTTACTATTTTTAAGATATTCTTATTTCAGATAAGCTTAGTTAAAAAAGTACATCCATAAACGCTATTTATTTATGGATGACTTTTTTTAAACCCCTATTTTTTAATATCTAATATTTTTTATTTTATTTACAATAACTTAACCATAATTCATCAAACATATTTCTTTTAGATAAATCATTTTTTTGCATAAGTTTATAGCCTATTGTGTTTAGCTTTTTTTTGCATAAATAAAGACCGAATACTTATTTTTTCTGAAATAAAAATCCCTTTAGGGTATCTGCTCATCCAATTATTTTTTCTTTTTCTCTTTCGGGGAGCACGAAACCTCATGGCACTTTTCAACACCACTTCATGGGCAAAATATTCAGTCATCGCGGCCAGCCTTGCAGGTGTGATGATGCTAAGTGGTTGTGCCAAAAAAGAGGAACAGGCCACCACAACTTTAAATATTGGCTATCAAAAATATGGCATCCTTCCTATTTTAAAGGCTCGTGGTGACCTAGAAAAAGTATTAAAGGATCAAGGTGTACAAGTAAAATGGGTTGAGTTTCCTGCTGGCCCTCAATTGCTTGAAGGCTTAAATGTAGGGAGCGTTTCACTGGGTGAAGCAGGTGAAGCACCGCCTATCTTTGCTCAGGCTGCCAATCCAAATTTAGTCTATGTCGCAAACCAGCCCGCTGCGCCAAAAGCAGAAGCACTGTTGGTACAAAAAGACTCTCCTATCCACTCTATTCAAGATTTAAAAGGCAAACGTGTTGCTCTTAATAAAGGTTCGAATGTTCATTACCTGTTATTGAAAGTTCTAGAAGCCAATAACTTAAGCTTAAGTGATATTCAACCAGTTTATTTACCGCCATCAGACGCCCGTGCTGCCTTTGAAAAAGGTGCAGTAGATGCATGGGTGATTTGGGACCCGTTCTTTGCCGCGGCTGAACATCAAATTCAGGCACGAGTTTTAGCAACAGGTGAAAATTTGGTAAGCAATCATCAGTTCTATCTAGCTGACCGTAAATTTGCCGAAAATAATCCGAAAGTTCTCAATACGGTTGTGCAAACCCTGAACCAGACAACTGAATGGGTGAGTTCACATCAGGATGAAGCTGCCAAGCTACTCGAAAAACCGACAGCACTTGAGTTTGATGTACTCAAAAATTCCATTTCACGTATGGGTTTTGGAGTTCAGCCAATATCTGACAAGGTGGCGAAAGAACAACAACAAGTAGCTGATGCCTTTTATGCGCAAAAGCTCATTCCACACAAACTCACCATTCAAGACGCCATTTTAAAACTGAAATAAACCCAGCATAGGCACGGCTTAAATAATCATATAAATGCTGTGCCTTGCCTCAAGGGGAACAAGGATATCAATATGCAAAACCAATCATTATTTAATAAAAATCAGTTAGCACAATTGCTTAAGCGCATTAGCACAGTAACTGTATTAGGTTTAACAATTGCTGCGCCAGCTTGGGCAATTGACCCAACTGTGAAAGAACTTCGTATTGGCTTTCAAAAAAGTTCAATTAACTTTGCGATTGCCAAACAGCAAAAATTATTTGAACAAGAATTTCCAAATGCCAAAATTACGTGGAATGAGTTCCCTGCTGGACCACAAATTTTAGAAGCTCTGGCTGTGGGTTCACTTGATGTAGGCGTTACTGGAGACACCCCACCAGTCTACGCACAAGCAGCTGGCAAGCCTTTATATTACATTGCTTATGAAGCAGCTAAACCGCTGGCATCAGCAATTTTAGTTCCTAAAAATTCACAACTGAAACAGCTTAAAGACATTAAAGGCAAACGCATCGCGCTGCAAAAAGGTTCAAGTTCACACTACTTACTTGTACAAGCCGTACGTAAAGCAGGCCTAAACTGGAACGACATTACTCCAATTTGGCTTACTCCTGCAGATGCTCGTGCTGCATTCCAAAAAGGTGCAGTTGATGCATGGGCAATCTGGGATCCTTATTTCGCTTCAGCACAATTAGAAGATCAAGCTCGTATTCTCGCATCAGGTAAAGGTTTAAGCCCGAATTATACTTTTTACTTAGCAGCTCCAAATTTTGTTAAACAACATCCGAAAGCCGTTACAGGGCTCATCAAACAAATTAATCAGGCCGACAAATGGGTTCAAAGCCATCAAGCCGATACCGCAACTGCAATTGGTCAAAGTACAGGATTAAAACCTGCAACCAGTGACTTATTCATTAAGCGTCGTCCACGTCCATCATCGGCAGCGCCACTCAACAGCAAAGTTATTGCTGAGCAACAGCAGCTCGCAGACATTTTTACCCAACAAGGCATCATTCCAAAACCAATCAGCATTAAACAGGCTGTTTGGATTGCTAAGTAATTTCAATAGACATATAGGTAATGCACATGAAAATTTTCTGGTTTATTCCTACTCACGGTGATAGTCGCTATTTAGGTACAAGTAAAGGCGCTCGTCAGGTTGACCATGCCTATATGAAGCAAATTGCTGTGGCAGTAGATAATTTGGGTTATGAAGGTGTACTTATTCCAACGGGTCGTTCATGTGAAGACCCATGGATTACAGCGGCTAGCCTCATTGATGCAACTCAAAATCTTAAGTTTTTAGTCGCGTTACGTCCGGGTGTCACTACGCCAGCTTTGGCCGCGCGTATGGCCGCAACATTTGACCGCTTGTCGAATGGCCGTGTGCTACTCAATCTGGTCACAGGTGGTGATGAGGCTGAGCTACGCGGTGATGGTGTATATGAAGATCACTCAACACGTTATCAAACTGCAAATGAGTATGTAAAAATCTGGCGCGAAATTTTGACACGTTCGCATACAGGTGAAGCATTTACCTTTCACGGCGAACGTTTACAAGTTGATGACGCTAAACTGCTTTACCCATCTGTGCAAAAACCTTATCCACCACTTTGGTTTGGTGGTTCTTCAGATGTCGCTGTCGACCTTGCGGCCGAGCAAGTCGATACTTACCTCACTTGGGGTGAGCCACCAGTAGCAGTTAAACAAAAGATCGAACATGTTCGTGCCAAAGCTGAGGCGAAAGGCCGTAAATTAACTTATGGCATTCGCTTACATGTGATTGTTCGCGAAACTAACGAACAAGCATGGGCAGCAGCTAATGAGCTTATTCAATATCTTGATGAAGCCACTATTGCTGCTGCACAGAAAAAATTTGCACAAATGGATTCCGTAGGCCAGCAACGCATGGCAGCTCTCCACGGTGGGAATCGAGATAAGCTTGAAGTATCTCCAAACCTCTGGGCAGGTATTGGCTTAGTTCGTGGCGGTGCTGGCACCGCACTTGTAGGTGATCCAGAAACAGTCGCTGCCCGTATTCAGGAATATGCAGACTTAGGCATTGATACCTTTATTTTCTCGGGCTATCCACATCTCGAAGAGTCAATCCGTTTTGCAGAGTTAGTATTTCCACTACTACCAATCGAAACTCGTGCCAAACTTGCTCAGCCAAATTTAACCGGTCCATTCGGTGAAATTATTGCCAACAACTATGTTCCAGACGAGAAGAAACAGAATGGTTCCGTCAAGGAGCCTGCATGAGTAAAGCTGAAAGTATTGTTTCACGTGGAACAAAACAAATCGGGCAGCATTTGCTGCCTTGGATTTTCCCAACTGTTCTATTGATTGTTTGGCAAATTGCTTCAAGTTCTGGTCTTTTAGAAAGTCGTATTTTGCCTGCACCCACGGCAGTCATTTCCGCTTTTTGGCACTTACTCATTAGTGGAGAATTATGGCATCACGTCAAGGTAAGTGCTGGTCGTGCTTTGCTTGGACTTTTAGTGGGTGGTGGTTTAGGTCTGCTCTTAGGTTTACTAAATGGCTCTTCACGTTTCGCCTCTACCCTGCTCGACACGACCTTGCAAATGATCCGTAACATCCCAGCATTAGCACTTATTCCACTTGTAATTTTGTGGTTTGGTATTGATGAAACAGCCAAATTATTTTTAGTCGCAGTAGGTGTCTTTTTCCCAATTTATATCAATACCTACCACGGTATTCGATCAGTTGACCCTCAATTGATTGAAATGGGTAAAAGCTACGGACTCTCACGTTGGCAACTCTACAAAGAAATTATTCTTCCGGGTGCGATGCCTTCTATTTTAGTGGGTCTACGCTTTGCTTTAGGTTTGGTTTGGGTATTGCTCATTGTTGCAGAGACTATTTCGGCTCAAGCAGGTATTGGCTATATGACCATGAATGCGCGGGAATTTTTACAAACGGATGTGGTTCTAGTAGGCATTCTTCTTTACGCGCTCTTAGGCAAACTGGCAGATGTTTTAGCACAGCTTTTAGAACGCTATTTATTACGTTGGCACTCTGGATATCAGAAATAAGGGAGCTTAGACATGACAAATCTGAATTTAAATATTAATCAAAATGAAGTGCAGCTCATTCCTGAAAATCCAACAGAATCACAAGAACCTATATTAGGCGCAGAGATTCTGATTGAGCAACTTTATAAATTCTATGGCGAGGTAAAGGTTCTTGAAGATCTTGACCTACACATCCAGCCTGGTGAGTTTTTAGCAATTGTTGGTCGAAGCGGTTGTGGCAAAAGTACGTTGCTACGTTTAATTGCCCAACTTGAAAAAGCCAGTTTCGGGGAAATCAAATTCAAATCTGCCCGACATTTGCGTGAAGGCATTACTAACGATGATATTCGAGTCATGTTCCAAGATCCACGTTTACTTCCGTGGAGAAATATTCTTCAAAATGTTCAACTTGGACTACCAAAGTCGCAACATGCTTTAGCTGAAGAACTACTAGAAAAAGTGGGTTTAAAAGAAAAATCGGGACAATGGCCTTCACAACTCTCTGGTGGACAGCGTCAGCGTACAGCCCTAGCCCGTGCGTTATCTCATACTCCGCGTATTTTGTTGCTTGATGAGCCGTTGGGAGCCTTAGATGCTTTAACTCGTCTTGAGATGCAAAGCTTGATTGAGCGCTTGTGGAAAGAACAAGGCTTTACTGCCATTTTAGTCACGCACGATGTAAGTGAAGCAGTGCAATTAGCTGACCGTATTATCTTATTAGATAAGGGCCAGATCGCTCAAAGTTTCCAAGTTAATTTGCCACGTCCTCGTAAAAAAAGTATTAGTTTTTCCCAACTTGAGCAACAAGTACTCGATGCAGTTTTAGCAACATAACCATTCGAGAGGAATTATCTTAATAATTTATAAAAATGCCCATTTTTCGAGCAATAAAGTAGTTATTTTATTGCTCTTTTTTAGGGCGAAATTTAAAAAATATTTCCAAGAATAACAATAAACTAGTTAAATTCTTTATTTTTTGCACAATAGTATATCTATTACGCAAATAACTAGCCGTTTTTTCATTAAAAAAGCAATACACCTGTGCACAAATCAAACAATTTCCCTTACAATGGGGATATTATTTTTTTAATTATGCAGCAGATGGAACAAAAAAAGAGTACCCAAAAGCGCAATCAGCTTCTTGCTGCCGCCCTTGACGTATTTTCAGTCTATGGGTTCACTGGCGCAAGTCTGGATGAAATTGCCCAACTCGCCGAAATGCATAAGTCGAATATTTTCTATTACTACGAAAATAAAGAGTCTTTATATGTAGAAGTGCTCACAACTGTTTTACAAAAATGGTTGGCACCCTTACAAACTTTAGAATCTGAATTAGAACCAGCTGAAGCCTTATCTCACTATTTAATACAAAAAATCGAACTGTCGCGTAGCCAACCGAAAGCATCTAGATTGTTTGCATTAGAAATAATTCAAGGCGCTCCACATATTTTACCTATACTCAAAGGGCCATTAAAAAAACTATTTAAGCGCAAAGCTAAAGTCATCCAGACTTGGCAAGAAGAAGGGAAGATTTCACCAGATATCGACCCAGAATTATTAATCTTAAATATTTGGGGCCTTACGCAAAACTATGCAGATTTTGCAACTCAAATGGAAATGGTCACTGGAAAAACACTGCGTAACCGAAGCATGTTCCAACGCTCAATTGAGCATACAGTACACCTGATGCTCTACGGCGTATTGCCTCGTTAAAACCAAAAAAGATCGGCAAACTTGCCGATCTTTTTTTAGAAATGATTTTGATAAAGGGCCAGAAGTTTTTGGGCACCTAATAATAAATTTTCTTCCCAATCCAAATGGGCAGTGTCATCTGCCCCATCAGTAATATATTTCACTGAAATCAGGCGAACTCCTAATTTATGGCAGACCTTGGCTAAGGCATACCCTTCCATATCAACCACATCACAAGCTACTTTTGGCTGACCCGTTTCAAATGAATCACCAGTTCCACAAACTGCTTTTGGTAAATCAACAAAATGTGATTGAAGGTGAATTTCAGCTGGCAAGTGATCATCTAACGGCGTTACACCTACTTCAAACCCTAACGGTGAAACATCCATATCTCGTTGTACAAAAGTCTTCACCTCGACCAAATCATGACGATTAAATGCAGAACTTCCTGCTGAACCTAAGTTAATTAAAGTTTTACAACCTGTTTTTTGAATAACCTCAAATGCTTTAAAGGCAGCATTAATCTTGCCAATTCCACTATAATGAACTTCAATACCTGCTTGTTCAAATAAACCTTTAGATTCATTAGGAAGCGCCATAATTAAAGCAATATCAGTGTTCATGCAAAAAGGCTCATATCAGAATTAAATAAAATTAGAAAATAAGTATAAATCAGGTGCAAAAGCTTTTTGCACCTTTTCATGATCACTGCATTTTTTGTTGTAAGGCGATTAAGCATGGAGAAAAGAACAGTTTCCCACTATAAGCTCCTGCTAGCGTTTTCTTCATTACCACGCCCCACATCACTAATAATAAAATACTCAATGCCACAGCCACATATTGTAAAAATACAATTTCAACCTGATGACCTAAATTAAACAGCGCCAAAATAAACACACCGAATGGAAAGGTTAAGCCCCACCAGCCTAAATTAAATGGAATACCAGTTTTGGCATGACGAAGTGTAGTTAAAATTGCAAGGCCGAGCCACCATAACCCGAAACCTAAAAGCACCAAACTGCCCACGATTCCTAAAGCTTGAAAGACATTCGCGAATTGATAAAATCCCACACCTACAAATACTCTTTGTGCCTGCTCACCTAGTAATAATAACCCTAGCGCACCTGTTCCAATTGGGCCTAAAGAAAGCCAGCTAGAAATTGCGAGTTCTTTTTCAGGTAATTGATGCAAAGCCATACGCAACATTAGAATTGTCAAAATAGCGAACGCAGGTAAAACAGAGATTCCCCAAAGTACATAACCAGCCATTAATAAATGAAAGCTATGCAAATCTGCTGGTAAATGTGCAACTAACATGCCCGCAGAACTTGCTGCTACTTCACAGGCAACCACAGGTAAAAGCCAGATTGCAGTCATGGTATGTAGCTGATGGTTCTGACGACTAAACATACAAAACGGCACAATCCATGCAATTGCTAGAGCTACAAAGACATCGATGTACCATAAAGCTTGAGCAATATGTACCGCAACTTCACCGTAAAGCCCAATACCGAAGCTTAAGAAACCATTTAGTATGGTAGCTAACCCCATCGGAATAGCACCTAAAAACAAGCTCATATTAGGATGCTTAAATATTTGCTTCGCTTCATGAGGGAAAAGCAACCACCGCAATAAATAGAGACATGAAAAAACACTAAATAGGACAATATTAAATTGCCATAATAAGGTTGCTAGCATGAATAAAAATGATTGAGCAAAAGGAAGCTGAATTAAAATCATACTTACCACACCAGTACCCATAGTCGCTGTAAACCAATTTGGGGTAAAATGTCGTATAACATCTTTGCTTTGATTTAATTGGTAAAAGGGTTTTTTCATCTTAATTCTCTAATCAAAGAGTGGATGAAAATATAGTAGAGCAAATAATTAATAAGAAAAATTGATTTATTTTTATTTAATTCATCAATATTTTAAATATAAAGAATATTCATATTGAAAAATAACTGAGTAAAAACACAACAACAAGACGAATCTGTGAGATTATGGCAATATATAGCCCTTGCAAAAATAGCCATATTTTAAGTTCATGAAACTGCTTCGTCTTAATGCGTTATCGCCCAATTTTCAGTTACCACCAACAGCGGTAACTATTGGTAATTTTGATGGTGTCCATTTAGGTCACCAAGCGATGATTGCTCAACTCAAAAAAATTGCTGCAGCACAAGGCTTAAAAACATTGGTCATGATTTTTGAGCCACAACCTCTTGAGTTCTTTCAAGGCTACGATGCTCCTCCTCGTATTAATTCATTACGGGAAAAAGTCGAATATCTAGCCGAACTTGGAGTAGATTACATTGCGGTTGCTAAATTTGATCAACACTTTCGTAGCATGAGTGCTACTGAATTTGCCGATTTATTAAAAGACAAATTAAACGCACAAGCTTTGGTTTTAGGTGATGATTTCCATTTCGGCAAAGACCGTCAAGGCAATAGCGAATTTTTAAAAGATTACGGATTTGGGGTCACCAACCTACATACCATTGAACTCGAAGGTGAACGTGTAAGTTCAACTCGTATTCGTCAGGTACTTCAGGCAGGAAATCTTGCCTTAGCCGCTAAATTATTAGGCCGTCCGTACAGTATTACTGGACGTGTTCAATATGGTGACCAGATTGGACGAACTCTCGATTTTCCAACCATTAACGTTCGCCTCAACCGCCATAAACCTTGTTTAAATGGCATTTATGGGGTTGAAGTCATTTGCGAAACAACTTCGTTAACTCAAAAAGTACTTCAGGACGCACCTGAAAAACCGGGAATTGCCGGATATCATGAAAACAGCCTGTATGGCGCGGGTCATGTCGGTACACGTCCAGCCATTCAGCAAGAACATCCAGAGTGGAGATTAGAAGTACATTTCCCTGATGTTTCTGCTAATCTGTATGGCTTATTTATGCGGGTGACTTTTCTTCACTATCTTCATGGTGAATTGAACTACCCTTCGCTTGAAGCACTTAAGGCAGGAATTGATAATGACGTGCATCAGTTACGACAATATCGTAACGACACGACACAATTTCCTTTTTAATTCGAATTTTGATTGTAAAACATGTCGGCTCCCAAGCTGATTAAACTGGATGAAAACTTGCATGAGCGATAAGCAAACTCCTGAGAATGCAGTGGACTACAAAGCCACGCTAAACCTGCCGGATACTCAATTTGCAATGAAAGCAAATTTGGCAGTACGTGAAGTGAAATGGTTAGAAGAGTGGTATACCGACAACATTTATCAGCAGATTCGTGCATCGCGTATTGGCAAGAAAAAATATATTTTGCATGATGGCCCTCCATATGCGAACGGTACAATTCACTTAGGCCATGCGGTCAACAAAGTACTCAAAGACGTTATTGTAAAAAGCCGCACTCTGTCAGGTTTCGATGCGCCTTATGTACCGGGCTGGGACTGTCATGGTTTGCCAATCGAGCTAAAAGTTGAAGAAAAAGTAGGTAAAGTTGGCGAAAAAGTTGACGCGGCTACTTTCCGTAAACTTTGCCGTGAATACGCACTAAAACAAATTGATTTACAGCGTAATGACTTTAAACGTCTAGGTATTTTAGGTGACTGGGATAATCCTTATCTCACCATGAACTATAAACAAGAAGCCGATATCGTTCGTGCTTTAGGTTTAATTCAAAAAAATGGTCATATCCAGCCGGGCTTAAAGCCAGTGAACTGGTGTATGGACTGTGGTTCTGCGCTTGCTGAAGCAGAAGTTGAATACGAAGATAAAAAATCTGACGCAATTGACGTTGGTTTTGGCGTTGTAGATTTAAAAGATTTAAGTGCGCGTTTAAATGTAGACGTTCAAGATCCAACTGATATCGTGATCTGGACCACTACACCATGGACATTACCTGCGAACCAAGCCGTTGCTTTGCACGCCGAAATTGAATATCAATTGGTACAAGTAACGACTGAGCGTGGTAAGCAAAACTTCATTCTTGCTAAAGACCTCGTTGCTTCAGCGATTGAACGTTATAAACTTGAAAAACCTGTAGTTTTAGCGGACTTTACTGGTAGCAAGCTTGAAAACCTTACATTACAACACCCTTTACTTACTGGTCGTCAAGTTCCGGTGATTTTAGGTGAGCACGTTATCGCAACAAGCGGTACAGGTGCCGTACATACAGCGCCTGGCCACGGTGCAGACGACTATAAAGTAGGTCTTCAATACAACCTTAAAGTAGATAACCCAGTAGGTGGTAACGGTGTTTATTTACCAACTGCTCCAATCTACGCTGGTGAGCACATCTATAAAGCCAATCCAAAGATTATCGAAGCTTTGGGCGCTGTAGGCCGTTTATGGGCTCATCAACCAATTAAACACAGCTACCCACACTGCTGGCGCCATAAGACTCCTATTATTTTCCGTGCTACACCACAATGGTTCATTAGCATGGATCAAAAAGGGTTACGTGAAGGTGCGCTTAATGCCATTGAAAATGATATCGAGTTTGTACCGAACTGGGGTAAAAACCGTATTGAATCAATGATCGAAGGCCGTCCGGACTGGTGTATTTCACGTCAACGTACTTGGGGTGTTCCAATTCCATTCTTCGTTCATAAAGATACGAACGAATTACACCCTCGTACACCTGAACTCATCGAAGAAGTTGCTCAACTGATCGAAGAAGAAGGTATCGAAGCATGGTTCAAACGTGACGCGAAAGACTTCATTGGTGAAGATGCTGAACAATATAATGCTATTCGCGATACCCTCGATGTATGGTTCGACTCCGGTACAACGCATTATGCTGTACTTGAGCAACGTGAAGAATTAGAAAGCCCAGCAGATTTATATTTAGAAGGTTCAGACCAGCATCGTGGCTGGTTCCAATCTTCATTATTAACTTCTATGGCAATTCACAATCGTGCACCATATAAAGCATTGCTAACACATGGTTTTACGGTTGATGAAAATGGCCGCAAGTTGTCGAAATCTTTAGGCAACTATATTCCGCTTGAAGAAATCATCAAACAGCTTGGTGCTGATGGTTTACGTTTGTATGTAGCTTCTAGTGACTATCGCTATGAAATCGCAGCATCTAAAGAAATCTTTAACCGTGTAAGTGATAGCTATCGTCGTATTCGTAATACATTACGTTTCTTGCTTGCGAACTTAAATGGTTTCAAACCAAGTACAGATGCTTTAGCTGTTGATGACTTAATTGCTCTAGATCAATACATCTTGCAACGTGCAAATGAAGTACAAAAAACAATTATCACTGCCTATGAAGAAATGAACTTCCATGTCGTGTGTAGCGCGTTAACAAGCTTCTGCATTAATGACTTAGGTGGTTTCTACCTCGATATTATCAAAGATCGTCAGTACACTACTAAAGCGGATTCTCAGGCACGTCGTTCTGCACAAACAGCGCTTTACCATATCGTTCAAGCATTTATCCGTTGGATGAGCCCAATCTTAAGCTTTACCGCTCAAGAAGCTTGGCCATTAATTCCAGAACAAACTGAAAAGTATGTATTTACTTCAGAATGGTATGACCTACCAGTTTCATCAAAAGCAAACTTGCTTTCTGAAGAAGACTGGCAAACATTGATTAGCGTAAAATCTGCAGTAAATAAACAGATTGAAGCAGCACGTAACGCTAAACTTGTCGGTAGTAATCTTTCAGCCAAAGTTGAACTTTGGGCAAATGAATCATTACAAACAGTTTTAAATCAACTGGCTGATGAACTCCGTTTTGTTCTTATTACTTCAGAAGTAGTAGTACATCCATTTGCTGAACAAGGTGAAGCAACTGAAATGGAAGGCTTACGTGTACAAATATCTGCAGCTGAAGGTGAAAAATGTGCACGTTGCTGGCACGTCCTTCCAGATGTAAATACACATGCCGATCATCCTGGTTTATGTGGTCGTTGTATTGTGAACGTCACTGGTCGTGGCGAAGTGAGAAAATATGCCTAATTCACAAGCTAAAAAAGGCTTATTCCAGTTTTATCCACACAATCTAATTTGGCTTGGACTTTCTGTCCTTGCCATTGTGTTGGATCAATGGACAAAATGGATTGCAAGTACACATCTGAACTATGC
The DNA here is from genome assembly GCF_900520355.1 of Acinetobacter calcoaceticus. Lineage (NCBI taxonomy): Bacteria > Pseudomonadati > Pseudomonadota > Gammaproteobacteria > Moraxellales > Moraxellaceae > Acinetobacter > Acinetobacter calcoaceticus. The sequence goes on from NZ_LS999521.1 coordinate 3,896,301, forward strand.
GGATCCAGTGCCTGTGCTTCCATTTTTAAACTGGACACTATTACATAACTATGGCGCAGCTTTTAGCTTTTTATCTGATGCAGGGGGATGGCAACGCTATTTCTTCACATCTTTAGCAGGCTTAGTTTCAGTTCTTTTTGTATTTTGGTTGCTTCGTATGCCTAAAAAAATGGTGGTGCTACCTGTAGCAATCGCTTTAATTTTAGGTGGGGCATTAGGCAATTTAATTGACCGCATTACTTTAGGCTATGTTGTCGATTTTATTCATGTCTATTACCAAAATCATCACTTTCCAGCTTTTAATATTGCGGACAGTGCCATTACCCTAGGTACCATCTTGCTACTCATCGATACATTCTTCCTTGAGAAGCAACGTAACCAAAATTCGGATGCATAATATGACCGAAATTATCCAACCTAACGAAGAAATTCGTATTACAGACGGCTCTAAAGTCGATCTACACTTTTCTGTTGCTATTGAAAATGGTGTAGAAATCGATAATACCCGTAATCGTGAAGAACCAGTTTCTCTTACTATTGGCGACGGAAATCTTTTACCGGGTTTTGAAAAAGCATTATTTGGTTTACGTGCAGGCGACCGTCGTACAGTACATCTTCCGCCAGAAGATGCATTTGGCCCATGGAATCCAGAAAATATACAAACTTTCGATACGGTTAAGTTTGAACAGCGCCCTATTCCTGGCCATATGATCGAGTTTGAAGATAAGGCAAAAACAACCTTATTCGGCGTAGTGAAGTCAGTTAATGACGACATTACAGAAATTGATTTTAACCATCCGTTAGCCGGAAAAAATATTACGTTTGAAGTAGAAATATTCAAGGTAACTCCCGAAGGCCAACAAGGCATTAAACTCATGTAAATAAAAAGCCCTCTAAATGAGGGCTTTTTATTGATCTCAACTTAAGAATCCTTACAAATTCTATATTCTCTCGCACCTATATAATGAATTAAGTTATAAGTATAAAAATCCTTGGGGAAAATACATGCTGGTCTATATTATCGTAGGAAGTGTTCGTGAAGGACGTACAGCAATTAAGGTTGCCAATTGGCTAGAATCAACAATTCCAACATTGGGTCTAAACGATTTTCAAACCGAAGTAATCGATTTAAAAGAATGGGATTTACCTTTTTTTTCAGGCTCTCACCCACCCGCCACTGGAATTTATGATCAACCTAAACAACAAGAATGGGCAGACAAAATTGCTCAAGCAGATGCTTTTATCTTTATTAGCCCAGAATACAACCATGGTTACAGTCCAGCCTTAAAAAATGCACTCGACTACGTAGGTAAAGAATGGAGCGATAAACCTGCTGCATTTATTGGATATGGGTCAACTAATGGCTCTCGCTCTATTAGCCAAATACGCCAAGTCACCTCAAGTTTAAATATTATTGATCCAAATGCTATATTAGAGATTCGGGATATATTTAAACGTAATAAAGATGAGAAATTTGAAGCTAATGAATTTGAAGTAAAAGGACTTCAATCAATTGTTGAGAAGCTACAGAAATATAATTTAGCTTAAATAAAAAGGCCTCTAATCAAATAAAGAGGCCTTTTATTTTTATAAGCTTTTTAAATAATTTACTACGTCTGTATTACTAGCCATTTCTGCAAGCTGTAGTGCTGTGTATTCACTCTTATAATCGACATAAGCTCCCTTTTCGACTAATAGTTTAACCACCTCTAGATGATCATTCTCGGCAGCTGCTTGTAGAGCACTATAACCTTCATCATCCATCTGATTAGGATCTTGTCCTTCTAAAAGTAATTGCTCTACCTGATCTAGATCGCCTAAAGAAGCCCAATAGACCAATTCAGGAAGAGACAATTCTTCATCATCCTCAGGTATTGAAGAGAAGGAATTAATTTTCACGTAAACACCTAAAAATAAGAAACTTCATCATTATTATATTCATAAAATACGGCCAGTTTGCAAATCTGATTCTAAAGCTATTTAAGTATGAAATATTTTCAATTAAACGACTTTAATACTTTAATTTTCCACATAAAAAAACACCCCCAACATCAGTTGAGGGTGTTTAGAATAATGAGCTGGCGATGACTTACTCTCACATGGGAAACCCCACACTACCATCAGCGCTAAGAGGTTTCACTTCTGAGTTCGGGAAGGGATCAGGTGGTTCACTCTTGCTATGGTCGCCAGCACAACTGGTATGGATACTTGCATTGGTCTTATTGGTTGCCGATGCGTTTTCCAAATCTTTACAGATGGGCTGATTGAGTCTTACTTTAATTTTGTTCATTTTAGCTAAACATATAACTAAATCAAGTTGCTTTGCATATTAATGAATCGATTGATGCCATATATACAACTGCTTGGGTGTTGTATAGTCAAGCCTCACGAGCAATTAGTATTGGTCAGCTTCACATATCACTATGCTTCCACATCCAACCTATCAACGTCCTAGTCTCGAACGGCTCTTTAGAGGACATAAAGTCCTAGGGAAATCTTATCTTGAGGTAGGCTTCCCGCTTAGATGCTTTCAGCGGTTATCCCTTCCGAACATAGCTACCCGGCGATGCGACTGGCGTCACAACCGGTACACCAGAGGTTCGTCCACTCTGGTCCTCTCGTACTAGGAGCAGATCCTCTCAAATTTCCAGCGCCCACGGTAGATAGGGACCGAACTGTCTCACGACGTTCTAAACCCAGCTCGCGTACCTCTTTAAATGGCGAACAGCCATACCCTTGGGACCTGCTTCAGCCCCAGGATGAGATGAGCCGACATCGAGGTGCCAAACACCGCCGTCGATATGAACTCTTGGGCGGTATCAGCCTGTTATCCCCAGAGTACCTTTTATCCGTTGAGCGATGGCCCTTCCATACAGAACCACCGGATCACTAAGACCTACTTTCGTACCTGCTCGACTTGTGGGTCTCGCAGTTAAGCGCGCTTTTGCCTTTATACTCTACGCGTGATTTCCGACCACGCTGAGCGCACCTTCGTACTCCTCCGTTACTCTTTAGGAGGAGACCGCCCCAGTCAAACTACCCACCAGACATGGTCCTCGCCCCGGATTACGGGGCAGAGTTAGAACCTCAACATTACCAGGGTGGTATTTCAAGGACGGCTCCATTGGAACTAGCGTTCCAACTTCAAAGCCTCCCACCTATCCTACACAAGTAAGGTCAAAGTTCAATGTCAAGCTGCAGTAAAGGTTCACGGGGTCTTTCCGTCTAGCCGCGGGTACACTGCATCTTCACAGCGATTTCGATTTCACTGAGCCTCTGCTGGAGACAGCGCCGCCATCATTATGCCATTCGTGCAGGTCGGAACTTACCCGACAAGGAATTTCGCTACCTTAGGACCGTTATAGTTACGGCCGCCGTTTACTGGGGCTTCGATCAAGAGCTTCGCTTACGCTAACCCCATCAATTAACCTTCCAGCACCGGGCAGGCATCACACCCTATACGTCCACTTTCGTGTTTGCAGAGTGCTATGTTTTTAATAAACAGTTGCAGCGGCCTGGTTTCTGTGGCTGTCATCAGCTCAGGAAGCAAGTTCCATCACCAACAACAGCGTACCTTCTCCCGAAGTTACGGTACCATTTTGCCTAGTTCCTTCAGCAGAGTTCTCTCAAGCGCCTTGGTCTACTCGACCTGACCACCTGTGTCGGTTTAGGGTACGATTCCTGTGTAACTGAAGCTTAGAGACTTTTCCTGGAAGCATGGTATCAGCCACTTCGCTGTACAAGTACAGCTTGCTATCAGATCTCAGCATAGAGCACCCCGGATTTGCCTAAGATGCATGCCTACTTCCTTTCACCTGGACAACCAACGCCAGGCTGACTTAACCTTCTCCGTCCTCTCATCGCATTACACAGAAGTATTGGAATATTAACCAATTTCCCATCGACTACGCCTTTCGGCCTCGCCTTAGGGGTCGACTCACCCAGCCCCGATTAACGTTGGACTGGAACCCTTGGTCTTTCGGCGAACGGGTTTTTCACCCGTTTTGTCGTTACTCACGTCAGCATTCGCACTTCTGATACCTCCAGCATACTTCTCAATACACCTTCATCGGCTTACAGAACGCTCCCCTACCACTTGACTTAAAAGTCAAATCCGCAGCTTCGGCACATAGTTTTAGCCCCGTTACATCTTCCGCGCAGGCCGACTCGACTAGTGAGCTATTACGCTTTCTTTAAAGGGTGGCTGCTTCTAAGCCAACCTCCTAGCTGTCTATGCCTTCCCACATCGTTTCCCACTTAACTATGATTTTGGGGCCTTAGCTGGCGGTCTGGATTGTTTTCCTCTTGACTACGGACGTTAGCACCCGCAGTCTGTCTCCCGGATAGTACTCATAGGTATTCGGAGTTTGCATCGGTTTGGTAAGTCGGGATGACCCCCTAGCCGAAACAGTGCTCTACCCCCTATGGTATTCGTCCGAGGCGCTACCTAAATAGCTTTCGGGGAGAACCAGCTATCACCAGGCTTGATTAGCCTTTCACCCCTATCCACAAGTCATCCCCTGGCTTTTCAACGACAGTGGGTTCGGTCCTCCAGTTAGTGTTACCCAACCTTCAACCTGCTCATGGATAGATCGCCTGGTTTCGGGTCTATACCCAGCAACTAAACGCCCTATTAAGACTCGATTTCTCTACGGCTCCCCTATACGGTTAACCTCGCTACTGAATATAAGTCGCTGACCCATTATACAAAAGGTACGCAGTCACCGAACAAGTCGGCTCCCACTGCTTGTATGCATGCGGTTTCAGGATCTATTTCACTCCCCTCACAGGGGTTCTTTTCGCCTTTCCCTCACGGTACTGGTTCACTATCGGTCAGTCAGGAGTATTTAGCCTTGGAGGATGGTCCCCCCATATTCAGACAAGGTTTCACGTGCCTCGCCCTACTCGTCATCATTATGTGTGCCCTTTCGTGTACGGGAATATCACCCTCTACGTTCGCACTTCCCAGAGCGTTCCACTAAAACACACATAACTTAATGGGCTGATCCCCGTTCGCTCGCCGCTACTAAGGGAATCTCAATTGATTTCTTTTCCTAAGGGTACTGAGATGTTTCACTTCCCCTCGTTCGCCTTGCAACACTATGTATTCATGTTGCAATACCTACCTTAAAGTAGGTGGGTTCCCCCATTCAGAAATCTCCGGATCAAAGGATATTTGCCGCCTCCCCGGAGCTTATCGCAGGCTATTACGTCTTTCATCGCCTCTGACTGCCAAGGCATCCACCACATGCACTTAATTACTTGACTATACAACCCCAAACAGTCGTTATTACCTACAAGGAGTAATAAGACATGATCAATGATTCCTCATCAATCTCTTACAGTTTGAAGTACTGTGTATTTAAACACTGTACAGCTTCAATCTAATTCATATACCAAAACGCTTGATTCAGTTAATTTGCTAGTTCTCAATGAATTCCAAGATTAGAATTACTTCTTCTCTTTTCATTATTGAGTGAACAATTTATTTCAGACTCAATTTTGCCAATCTGTTAATGAATAAACATGCCTTCGTCAGGTCATGCTTAATACCGTGATACTTAAATCACAGAAGTTAATAAACCAAGATCTAAATCTTTATTTACTAATTTCTGTAATCCGAACTTCTCTTAAGTTCTGGTGGAGACTAGGAGAGTCGAACTCCTGACCTCCTGCGTGCAAAGCAGGCGCTCTACCAACTAAGCTAAGTCCCCAGCTTACATCATCAGTTATGTATCTTTCTGTCTATAACCTTAATCAGTCAAAGTCATGGTGGGTCTGACAAGACTTGAACTTGTGACCCCACGCTTATCAAGCGTGTGCTCTAACCAACTGAGCTACAGACCCTCAGATACATCTATGAAGAACAACTTGTTGTGGATTCTTACCAATCGTCAATCTTTCGTTAAGGAGGTGATCCAGCCGCAGGTTCCCCTACGGCTACCTTGTTACGACTTCACCCCAGTCATCGGCCACACCGTGGTAAGCGTCCTCCTTGCGGTTAGACTACCTACTTCTGGTGCAACAAACTCCCATGGTGTGACGGGCGGTGTGTACAAGGCCCGGGAACGTATTCACCGCGGCATTCTGATCCGCGATTACTAGCGATTCCGACTTCATGGAGTCGAGTTGCAGACTCCAATCCGGACTACGATCGGCTTTTTGAGATTAGCATCCTATCGCTAGGTAGCAACCCTTTGTACCGACCATTGTAGCACGTGTGTAGCCCTGGCCGTAAGGGCCATGATGACTTGACGTCGTCCCCGCCTTCCTCCAGTTTGTCACTGGCAGTATCCTTAAAGTTCCCGACATTACTCGCTGGCAAATAAGGAAAAGGGTTGCGCTCGTTGCGGGACTTAACCCAACATCTCACGACACGAGCTGACGACAGCCATGCAGCACCTGTATGTAAGTTCCCGAAGGCACCAATCCATCTCTGGAAAGTTCTTACTATGTCAAGGCCAGGTAAGGTTCTTCGCGTTGCATCGAATTAAACCACATGCTCCACCGCTTGTGCGGGCCCCCGTCAATTCATTTGAGTTTTAGTCTTGCGACCGTACTCCCCAGGCGGTCTACTTATCGCGTTAGCTGCGCCACTAAAGCCTCAAAGGCCCCAACGGCTAGTAGACATCGTTTACGGCATGGACTACCAGGGTATCTAATCCTGTTTGCTCCCCATGCTTTCGCACCTCAGCGTCAGTGTTAGGCCAGATGGCTGCCTTCGCCATCGGTATTCCTCCAGATCTCTACGCATTTCACCGCTACACCTGGAATTCTACCATCCTCTCCCACACTCTAGCTAACCAGTATCGAATGCAATTCCCAAGTTAAGCTCGGGGATTTCACATTTGACTTAATTAGCCGCCTACGCGCGCTTTACGCCCAGTAAATCCGATTAACGCTTGCACCCTCTGTATTACCGCGGCTGCTGGCACAGAGTTAGCCGGTGCTTATTCTGCGAGTAACGTCCACTATCTGAAGGTATTAACTTCAGTAGCCTCCTCCTCGCTTAAAGTGCTTTACAACCATAAGGCCTTCTTCACACACGCGGCATGGCTGGATCAGGCTTGCGCCCATTGTCCAATATTCCCCACTGCTGCCTCCCGTAGGAGTCTGGGCCGTGTCTCAGTCCCAGTGTGGCGGATCATCCTCTCAGACCCGCTACAGATCGTCGCCTTGGTAGGCCTTTACCCCACCAACTAGCTAATCCGACTTAGGCTCATCTATTAGCGCAAGGTCCGAAGATCCCCTGCTTTCTCCCGTAGGACGTATGCGGTATTAGCATTCCTTTCGAAATGTTGTCCCCCACTAATAGGCAGATTCCTAAGCATTACTCACCCGTCCGCCGCTAAGTGATAGTGCAAGCACCATCACTCCGCTCGACTTGCATGTGTTAAGCCTGCCGCCAGCGTTCAATCTGAGCCATGATCAAACTCTTCAGTTAAAAATCATTTTGCACCTTATTAAAGACAAGGTGCCAATTCTGGCTCATCAATTTTCTGACTTAAATTTCGCTCAAATAAACTTCGAGTAATTTAAACCAATCAATCAATGATAATATTTCGATCAATCAATCAGTAAAAATCCACACAAGTTGTTCTTCATAATCTCTTAATGATCTTTCTGCTCTTCGTCAGAGACAGAATTCAACGCAATACTAAGCTTTTCACCTTAACCCTGTAAGCTAAGATATTCTCATGTATCGCGTCGGGATGAGTGCATTATAGGGGAAAAAAATTAGTACGCAAGCACTTTTCTAAACACATGCACTCGACCGTCTCTTTTTTACTCAAATAAATCAATAGCCATACTAAATTCAATCCTATATGCTTGATATACAACAACAAAATATAAAAAAATTTATTTTCATTCTTTTTTGATTTTGATATCTATTATCTTAATAGGTTGTTTAGGTACGTTCTGATGCGCTCCATCATTGGTTGTTGGCACTTTTACAATGCGGTCAACTACATCCATACCTTTAACCACTTTTCCGAAAACTGCATAACCCGCATTACCCGCTGAGCGATTTAGAAAACTATTATCAGCAACATTAATAAAGAACTGACTAGTAGCTGAATCAGGATTTGCGGTACGAGCCATTGCTAAGGTTCCGCGTGTGTTAGCCATTCCATTTCCAGCTTCGTTCTTAATTGGTGCTCGAGTAATCTTTTCCTGCATATTTGCAGTAAGTCCACCACCCTGTACCATGAATCCAGGAATTACGCGGTGGAAGATCGTATCTTTATAAAAGTTCGACTTTATATAGCTTTTAAAATTCTTCACACTGATTGGAGCTTTCTCATCATAAAGCTGTATTTCAATGTTGCCTGAATTCGTTTGCATTTCAACTAAAGTGTCAGCCCAGACTGAATGACTGCTTAAACCCAAGCAACATAGCATTAATAATTTTTTCATATCTTCCTACAGTAAAATGCAAAGCTTAATAAAGGTTAAATTTAATCGTCTATATAAAAGAATTCTAGTGAGTATTTATTATCTTTTATTTAAAGCCTTATATTTTAGATTTGAGTATAAGCCCACGTTCCACGTGAAACATGGACTAAACTTTTATTTAGCTATTTTTATCCCAGAACTTTCTAAAGTTTTTACTGAACTCGATGGTGTAGCGTTTGGCCTTTTTAGAAATAGGCGTCAAATTTATAAATCCATGAGTTTGATCTGCGTATTCTTCATAATGCATTTTGACGCCATTTTGGCGTAGCTTATAACTATAGATTTTTCCTTCATCATGTAATACGTCATGCCCAGCAGTAATCACAAAAGCCGGTGGATTCTTTTTCAAGTTACCATAGGTTGGAGAAATAATAGGATCGTCTAACTCTACATTATGCTGAGTTGCATAATATTGAGTGACATTATTGATATCTTTATCTGTTAAAACTAATCCTTCGTTATAGGCATAGAAGGATGGATGTCGGCTCTTGAAATCCACTGCAGGGTAAATAAGAAGTTGTGCCTGTGGAGCATACGGTTTATTTACTGATCTTTGAGCCACGACTGTACTGATGTTTCCACCTGCACTATCACCTGCTACAGCAATTCGACCTTTTAATATTTTTAATTGTCTACGATTTTGATATACCCAAGCCAAAGCATCTTCACAGGATTGGATTAAATGTTGAGGAGAAACCTCAGGTGCAAGAGGATAATCAATACTGAGTACTTGTACTTTTGCATATTTTGCTAATAAGCGGCAAACCTCATCATGAGTATCTAATCCACCCACAACAAATCCCCCTCCGTGATAGAAAACAAGAAGAGGTAATTTTTTACTAGGTGCCGGATGATAGTGTCTTGCGAAAACAGTTCCGCTTTGGAGCGGTAACCGAATATCTTCTACTGAATCAATATCTGTTGATTTCTGGCGTATAGCCAGCATTTGAGTATCGAACAGCCTTCTAGATTCAATTGGGTCTGAACCAATGAAACCGATACGACCCTGTTTAATTTGTACAGCCATCATACATTTAGTAAATGAGTCGAGATCTGGATATTGGTAAGAATATCCAAGAATTTTGGCAAGTGATTCTTGAGCTAATCGAGGTAACTTATCAAGAGCTCGAGCAGCGGGGCCTTGGCCCTTATCTAGCAATGTTTGAATTTTTTGATTGAATGCTGTCATGCCTATCTCCATGAATTCCTCTTATCCTTCATATTTTCTACAGAATTCTATTGTTATTTGACTATATTCGCATACAACTCATGTAATCAAGATACAAAGGTAAAACCCAAATTACGCTAATCTGATTTAAAGCAAATGTCATTAACAAATGTGTCACTTAAAACAGGACTTTTTTGCCAATTATTGTTACCAGACAAAAAGAGGTACGGTTATGTCAACAAAATTAGTAGTTACTTTATTAGCAACCAGTCTTTTAACTGTAGGCTGTGTGGCTTATACGGATGACCCTTCTTATCGTGGTGGTTATGGTTACCATGATACTAATCGCTATGATGGACGTCGATATAATGATTGGGAACGAAAACGTTGGGAAGAACGTCAAAGAATATATGAACAACAACGAAGAGTTGCTCGCGAACAGGACCGAAACCGTCATGAATGGGATAAAAGACGCCATGACGAGGATAAAAAACACCGTGATGACGATAAAAGACGCCACGAGTGGGATAAAAGACGAGTAGAAGATCGTGATCATAATCGTCGAGATTCTCGTCATGATGACTAAATTCTTTACTATATAAAAAGCCCCAATAAGCTACGTCTTTTGGGGCTTTTTTGAGAATTCTAAACTCTCTTAATTATAGAATAATGAGTAGCAGCTCATTTCATATATAAATCGGCATCTTGAATATATGTATTCTATAATCTTTTAGCTGTTCTTATCGCTAAGAATTACTGAGCAGTTGCAGAACCTGAAACTGAACCTGAAGCACCAGCATCAACTTGACCTGGTTGTGCCTGGCCAGAAACGCCAGCATCAACACCTACACCAGCTTCTACGCCAGATGGGCTAGCACTTGTTTGAGCAGAACCTGATGCATTTAAACCAGCTTCAGATGCACAACCAACAGCTGTAAAAGCAACACCAGCAAGTACTACAGAGATAAGACCTAATTTTTTCATAATCATTTTCCTTTCATTACGACAAACACTTAAATGCAAAGTTCATCTTCGCGCTGCCTATAATTCACAATTTTTTTTTCTGGCGTGCGTATCATTGGTTGTCTTTTGTAGTAATAGAAGTACAAATTGTGCAATTTTTTATTAAATTCACTTCCCTACCCTTACTCCTATCTTTTATATAAATGCTTGAGGCTAAGCTTTTGTTTAACTTTATCAATTTCTAATTTTTATACTGCCCTTTTTATTGGCTTAAAAAATTTCTCTTTATAGAAACGCAATATAAGGTACGTAGACTGTTACATAGATTTTTCGCTTAAAAAATCCTCTTTCCCATAAAAAAGCCGTGTATAGATCACGGCTTTTTTTTTAAAAATTTAAGATATATGGCTTTAAATTATGGCCATTGCATCTCGCCTTTTACAACTTTTGCACCTAACTCGAGGCTATCCACACTTTTTAAGGCTGGATATTGTTTTTGCATGAGCTGACTCAATTCACTAGCATTCTTACTTACTTTGGCTGCTTTCTCATAACTCTTGAGATAATCGATCGAAAAGTTAACTGCATTCAAACCTTGTGGAGCGCCCTCAACCATATGGGCAGGAACTACGGTTTGAGGTTGAAGAGCTTTGATACTTTCTAGAGATTGAATCACTTCAGCACGATCTTTAGTTTTAGGAGTATCTGCCATCCATAAATGGATACCTGAAGATACTGGAATACCGCCTACTACTGCTTTTGCAGAAGGAATCCACAAATAAGTAAGATCCTTTTTACCTTTAATTTCAATTGCTTCATTCTCAAGTTTTAAAGTTTTGGCAGTGTAAGCTTTAGGCACAATAATTTGGCTAGGTGCATTGGCACCCATTTGTGGTCCCCAATATTTCACTTTCAGTGCTTGAGTATCTTGAATATGTTTAACGGTTTCCGGAGTTGCAATGATTTGTACATTTGGAAAATATTGTTTAAATACATCTAATCCGAAATAGAAGTCTGGGTCACCATAACTTACGAAAATTGTTTTTAAAGTTTTACCACTATCAAGGATATCAGCCGCAATACGTAATGCTTCAGATTTTGAGAATTGCGCATTCACTAATAAAACTTCTTTATCACCTTCAATTAAAGTGGAAGTCACTCCAAAATGTTCTGGTTTAGCCAGAAAATTCTGGATTTTTAGATCCTGTGCAAAAGCTGAGGAAGCCATCGTTAAAGTTGTGGCAGTTGCTAGGGCTGAAGCAGTTAATTTAAAAAGTTTCATTGTGTATTCTCCAATTTCATAAAGAACACTTTAAATTGCAATTCCTGCAAGATAAATGCCCAAAATTAAGATAAACTGTTGCATATATTGTAATAATGATAAAGCATATGGATACTTTAAAAGCCATACAGGTCTTTGTTTCTATTGCTCAGCACGGCAATTTAACCAAAGCCGCCGAGCATCTTAATTATTCCCGTGCCATGGTTTCTCGCTATCTTGAACACCTAGAGCATACATTCTCAACTCGACTATTTCAGCGGAATACCCGAAAAATATCTCTCACTCCAGCCGGTGAAAAAGCCCTACTCTACTGCGAAAATATTTTACAACAACAACAACTTCTACAAGAGCTGGCAGCACCCGAACAACATAACGGTACGATTCGCTTTACCTGTGGTTTATTTTTATTTCAATTGGGTGTTGGGGAATGTATTCGTCAATTTAAAAAACAACATCCACATATTCAATTTGACGTATATCTTACTGAAAATACAATTGACTTGATTGATGCACAGGTCGATTTAGCCTTGCGTATAACGCAAAAAGTTGCAGATGGATTAATTGCGAGACCAGTCTGTCAGATCGAATCGATATTTTGTGCTCATCCAGACTATTTAAAAGAGCATAGTCCCCTCTCTCACCCAAGACAACTTATTCAATATGAATGTTTAACTCACCATAGCCAACATCAATTTTGGACACTTTTTGATGAAGAACAACAACCGCAGAATTATCCTTTAAACGTCACCTTTAAAAGTAATGATGTAAATGCTGTTTATGATATGTGTCTACATGCCCAAGGTGTGGCTATGTTGCCGTCACTATTAGTTAAAAAAGATTTAAAAGAAAAACGCTTAGTTCCTTTATTTAAAAACTTTTCAGCTCCGGAATTAAGTCTGTCAGTGGTATATGCATCGAGGCAACATTTACCCAAAATAACGCAGGAATTTATTGCTTTTATGATCGAAAATTTAGATTTTTACTTAAAACCGCAAAATTAAAAGTTTTAAATTGCCGTGTACGCTTGAATTTTTAGGCAATGCCCATACTTCATCCCTATTAATGAATTACAGCATATGCATGGCAGTTCAGATTTTACACAGTAAATACTGATGCCAAAAGGACTGTACATGTTTAAAAACCCATTTAAACGGAGATCATCAATGGCTAATGAGCAAAATGAGCAAGCTCAAGACATTCAACACGAGCAAGCAGAGCAATCTAATGAGCAAACTCAGGCTGAAGGTGGAGAGCAAGCAAACGACGTTACCGTTGAATCTTTACAAGCGCAAATCACTAAATTAGAAGAAAGTCTTAAACTTGAAAAAGCACGTACAGCAAATGCTGTTTACGAAGCACAAAAGAGTGTAGAGCGTATTCAACGTGAGTCAGAAAAGCATAAAGAAACTGTGCTTGAAAAATTTGCAAAAGAATTACTGGATTCTGTAGACAATCTAGAGCGCGCAATTCAAGCCGCTGGTGATGAAGAAACACCAGTACTTGAAGGTATTAAATTAACCTTGAAGTCACTGTTAACTGCGCTTGAAAAATTTGGCGTTGTAGAAGCTGACACTAAAAATGGTTTCAATGCAGATTTACATCAAGCAGTCGGTATTGATCCAAATGCTAAAGCGAATGAAATCGGTACTGTTTTACAAAAAGGCTATACCTTAAATGGCCGCTTATTGCGCCCTGCTATGGTTATGGTCGGTCAATAAGTAAATTTTTGAGAGTTTTTAGATTTTTTTTAGCTAAAATGCTTGAAAAAAATAGATTCACTCTCATATCGGATAACAAGCAAAAACATTGCAAAAGAATTTTTGAGGAAAACGTCACATGGCAAAAATTATTGGTATTGACTTAGGTACTACCAACTCATGCGTTGCTGTACTTGAAGGCGATAAAGTAAAAGTAATCGAAAACGCTGAAGGCACACGTACAACTCCATCGATCATCGCTTATAAAGATGGCGAGATCTTGGTTGGTCAAAGCGCTAAGCGTCAGGCAGTAACTAACCCGAAAAATACATTATTCGCTATTAAGCGTTTAATTGGTCGTCGTTATGAAGATCAAGCAGTACAAAAAGACATCGGCCTTGTACCTTATAAAATCATCAAAGCTGATAATGGTGATGCTTGGGTAGAAGTAAACGATAAAAAATTAGCACCTCAACAGATCTCTGCTGAAATCTTGAAAAAGATGAAGAAAACTGCAGAAGACTATTTAGGTGAAACAGTTACAGAAGCAGTTATTACTGTTCCTGCTTACTTTAATGATGCTCAACGTCAAGCAACTAAAGATGCGGGTAAAATTGCTGGCTTAGATGTTAAACGTATCATTAACGAACCAACTGCTGCTGCACTTGCGTTCGGTATGGACAAAAAAGAAGGTGACCGTAAAATTGCTGTTTACGACTTAGGTGGTGGTACTTTTGACGTATCAATCATTGAAATCGCAGATCTTGATGGCGACCAACAAATCGAAGTGTTATCAACAAATGGTGATACTTTCCTTGGTGGTGAAGACTTTGATAACGCTTTAATTGAATTCTTGGTTGAAGAATTTAAGAAAGAACAAAGTGTGAACTTGAAAAATGATCCACTTGCATTACAACGTTTGAAAGAAGCTGCTGAAAAAGCAAAAATCGAGCTTTCTTCATCGAATGCAACTGAAATCAACCTTCCATATATCACTGCTGATGCGACTGGTCCTAAACACTTAGTGATCAATGTAACACGTGCAAAACTCGAAGGTTTGGTTGCTGATTTAGTTGCTCGTACAATTGAGCCTTGTCGTATCGCGCTTAAAGATGCTGGTCTTTCGACTTCTGACATCTCTGACGTAATTTTAGTTGGTGGTCAGTCTCGTATGCCGCTTGTACAACAAAAAGTACAAGAATTCTTTGGTAAAGAGCCACGTAAAGACGTAAACCCTGATGAAGCAGTTGCAATTGGTGCTGCGATTCAAGGTGCGGTATTGTCTGGTGACAAAACTGACGTTCTTTTATTAGACGTAACACCATTAACTTTAGGTATTGAAACAATGGGTGGTGTATTAACACCAATCATTGAGAAAAACACGACGATTCCTGCGAAGAAATCACAAGTGTTCTCTACTGCTGCTGACAACCAGCCTGCTGTAGACATTTCTGTTTACCAAGGTGAACGTAAGATGGCTCAACAAAACAAATTGTTGGGTAACTTCCAATTAGGTGACATTCCACCTGCTCCACGTGGTGTGCCACAAATTGAAGTATCTTTCGACATCAATGCTGATGGTATCTTGAAAGTATCTGCTAAAGATAAGAGCACTGGTAAAGAGCAATCGATCCAGATTAAAGCAAACTCAGGTTTGTCTGATGCTGAAATCGAAGCAATGATTAAAGATGCTGAAGCGAATGCTGAAGAAGATCGTAAGTTTGAAGAACTTGCAAAAGCTCGTAACGAAGCTGATGCATTAATTTCAAGCTCGAACAAAGCAGTTAAAGATCTTGGTGATAAAGTTACTGAAGATGAAAAAACAGCTGTAAGTACTGCGGTTTCTGAACTTGAATTAGCAACCAAAGAAAATGATGTTGAAGATATCAAAGCTAAAACTGAAGCTTTACAAAACATCTTAATGCCTATCACTCAACGTGCTTATGAACAAGCACAGCAAGCTGGTGGTGCAGAAGGCTTTGATCCAAATGCATTCCAAGGTGGCGATGCAGGTCAACAAAAAGCTGATGATGGCGTTGTGGATGCAGAGTTTACTGAAGTTAAAGATGACAAAAAATAATTTGTTTCTTTAATAAAAAAACCGCGCTTAGGCGCGGTTTTTTTATTGGTTACAAAAAATAACAATAGCTTTTTTAAGTATATTTTTTAATTGTCTAATGTCAAAAAAGTCAATTATAAAAACTAATCTATTAATTATAAAAAAGATTTTATATAGTAAAATACATTGTTACTTATTCCATTAATTATTCCATTATTGCCAAGTGTAAAAACATCTTTTTCAATTTTTGTACCAAGATCACAAAGCTCGCCCACTCTCTTGTCTTTTTTATCATTTTGACGAAATTGATTAAGTAGCTAACAATAAGATTTATTTATATTTTTTATTTTGCCATGAAAAAATTTCTATGGTGGGGATTGAGCTTGTGTTTATGCATAGGCTTTCAAACGAAGATCTTTGCTCAAAGTAATCTACCAATGGGTTCATCTCATCAACCTTTGAAGTATCAAATTGCTTTTATTGACCCACGGTTTCAACTCACTAAAGAACAATTTATTGAAGTAAGCCAACAAGCTGCTGAAATCTGGCACAAAGAGACTGGAAAAACCTATTTTATTTATGATTCAGGAGCACAGTTATCAGTTAACTTAATTTATGATGATCATCAAATGATGAAAAG
This sequence comes from Acinetobacter calcoaceticus, assembly GCF_900520355.1. Taxonomy (NCBI): domain Bacteria; kingdom Pseudomonadati; phylum Pseudomonadota; class Gammaproteobacteria; order Moraxellales; family Moraxellaceae; genus Acinetobacter; species Acinetobacter calcoaceticus. The sequence continues at coordinate 3,912,567 of NZ_LS999521.1, forward strand.
TGAGCAACAGGAAAATTTAAATACACTTTTGCAAAAGCAGGAACAATGGCGCATTAAAAATGAAGAGATTATCTTAAACAAACAAGAAATTGATCAGCTATCATCAGATTTAAACAAAAAAAAGATCAGTCTAAAAGCTGAGTTTGAACAATATCAACGAGAAGTGACACGCTTTAATCAAGGAGAACAACGATACTATCGTGCCGATGAGTTAAAAGAGCAGCAAAATCAACTACAGCAAAAATCTGGAAATCTGCAAAACGAATCAAATAATTTAAATATTAAAATTCAATTGCTTAATGCAAAAATTAAAGATCTAAATCAAGAGCAAAGTGATTTAACGACTTTAATGACACAATTTAAGCTAGAGCAAAAAGCCAGTATTCAGCCTTTTCATAAAGGCCTATTTAGTCAAAACCAAATTCAAATTTATGGTTATACTTCTTTAAATGATTTACGTTTGACCCTTGCTCATGAGTTTGGTCATGCTTTAGGATTAAAACATACTACTGATCCTAAATCTTTAATGTACCCGCGTTTAAAAGAGCAAGATATCCATAATTTCAAATTAACAGATTCAGATTTAGAGTTATTAGGCTCTATTTATAGTTCAATTAAGGAAAATCATTAAAGTTAAATGATTAAAAAAACTAAACAAAACCAAATATATTGAATTTTTTCTAAAAAATAATTTGGCATTTGGTAAAAAATAACGAGACTAAAGTCTCATTTATTTATTGAAATTGTATATTTTTTGATTGATTTTTCACTTTATATTCTTATAATACGTTTTTTTAAAATCTCCCCCCCATCAATTATGCGTTTAACATCTTTGTTACTAGGCGTAGCCTTTGCTTTTTCTAATTTTCAGGCTAATGCTAATCTTGCTACTCCCGCTCATACTCAAATCCAGCAAAAAACAGGTCAGCATCTGACTTATAAAATTGCTGAAATTGATCCACGTTTTGGTTTAAGCCAAGATCAATTGATTCAAATTAGCCAACAAGCTGCGGATATTTGGAAACAAGGCACTGGTCAGGATTATTTTACTTATGATCCAAATGCAAAGTTAGAAATTCGTCTAGTTTATGATAATGGCCAAAGTCGTTCTGAACAGCGTCAAAAAATTGCAGCTCAGTTTCAACAAGAACAGCAACGTGTAATTGATGAACAGCAAAAAATTAAGCAATTGAAACAAACACTTGGTCAAACTCAATCTGACCTTGAAAATAAAAAGCAGATTTTGAATGGCAAATTGAAAAATCTTGACCAGCAAATGATGCAGCTTAACCAAGGTAAATTAGCGCCTGAATATAGTGCTAAATCTTTGGTTAAAACTCAGCAAGATTTGCAAAAGCAAACTGTTGCTTTAAAGAAAGAAATTGCTGCATATAATGAGCAAGCTAAAGATTTAAATACTAAAGTTACTCACTTTAATCAGATTAATAATGAGTTTAATGATTCATTAAACCAATTTAAGCAAAATGCTCAAGCGGATGTCTTTAAAAAAGGTATCTATAACGGCAAACAAATTGTGATTTACGAGTTTAAGTCTATTGATGATTTGCGTTTAACGATTGCTCATGAGTTAGGACATGCGCTTGGTTTAAAACACAGTGATCAACCAAATGCATTGATGTACTCAGTTCGTAAAGATGGTGACAAAAAAATCACTGGTCTTACCGATGCTGATCGCGATCTATTGAGTACTTTACCTCAATAATTAAGAACTTGATATAAAATGATGTATCTATTTCTAAATAGATACATCGAAATTCATGTCAAAGTCATGTTATTGTGGTCATCAAAGCTAACGAAAATAGAATGGAGATGAAGATGAGTTACTATCATATCCTGATTGAAGTAAATGATCATATCAGTACAATTGAACAAACACGTGATATTGAACTGTTTGATATTATTGAAATTAAACCGTACCTTCATTCTATTCTAATCCCCTTTTTCAATGAGCATGAAATCGAGCTTGAAGATGAAAATATTGAATATAAAGATATTCTACATCTTGAAGTAAAACAGACTCTGTTACCGATTGAACATTTAATTGAAGAAGAACAAAAGCAATTACCAAGTGATACAGATGTTACGATCACTGCGTATGAAATCTTTAATGATCGAGATTTAAGCCAAGATGTCACTTCAGTTATTTTTGATATTTTGGAAGCGGTTAAATTAGATTAGCAATCTTATAAAAATATTTATAAAAAAGGTCTGCATGTGCAGACCTTTTTATTATTTTCATTTTATTGCATCATTTTTTGGGCTTGTTCTTGACGGAATGCGCGTAAGATTTGTTGCCCAGCCCGTCCTGTTGGATTTAAACCTAAACGAGTTTGCTCCTGACGAATAGCTACACGGGTTTTATCCCCAATAAGGCCATCAACCGCGCCAATATCATAGCCACGATTAATCAAAAATTGTTGAATTTCACGACGTTCCATACGTGAAGTTCCTGGATCATCAGTTGGCCAAGATGTTGCAAAAGGACGAGCGCCTTTTAAACGATCAGATAGATGAGCAATTGCAAGACCATAACTTTCAGCAGCGTTATAACTATAGATAGCATCAAAATTCTTAAATACTAAAAATACTGGACCATTTACACCTGCTGGTGCCATTAAACCTGCCGAAGTACTGCTAGATAAAGCGCCTTGAACAAGTGGAGAGCCGTCAATTCGAGTAACGCCTCTTGCACTCCAGCTACTTAAAGCTTTCTTTGAGCGTCGCCCTTCTCCATCAATTGACATACCTTGGGGAACTTTTACTTCAAAACCCCATGGCATTCCTGCTTGCCAGCCCGCTTTATTTAAGAAATTCGCTGTTGAAGCCAGTGCATCAGCTGTACTAGACACCAAGTCTCGACGACCATCTCCATCAAAATCAACAGCTAAACGTTCATAGGTCGATGGCATAAATTGCGTATGTCCAAATGCCCCAGCCCATGAACCTTTCAGTTGATCTTCGGTTAAGTCACCACGCTGTAAAATACGCATGGTGGCAAAAAATTCAGTACGGAAATAACTTTGTCGGCGGCCTTCACAACTTAAAGTTCCGAGTGCCTGTAATAAAGGATATTTTCCAGAAATATCACCAAAATTACTTTCCACACCCCACACTGCCACAATTGTTTCTGGTGGTACGCCGTAGGTTTGAGAAGCACGATTTAAAACATCACGATATTGCGCCAGTTTTTGTTTTCCAAGCTCAACACGCTCTTCGTCGACTAACCCAGAAAGATAATCCCAAATTGGTGTCGAAAATTCTGGTTGATAATTTAATTTATCAATAACCGAATAATCTGGAGTTAAGTTTTGAGTATAACGATCATAAGACGCCCCCGAGACTCCGGCAGCAATCGCTTGAGAGCGTAAATTTGCCAAACAACTTTGGAAATTATTATTAGGCGTATAATTTTCGTTAGTCACTGCCGGAACAGTGGCACTGCTAGATATTGTAGAACCATTAATTACGAGCTCTGCTTGAGCCTGAGTCATTGCTAAAAATACAGAGCCAACAATACAAGAAAAACGTCGCATATTATCCCAGTTTCAATTTTTGAATTTAAATTTTTAAGTACCATACCATTATGAGTCTAAAATTTCAGAGAGAAAACGTAAATTTGAATTCATAATCTCTTCTTTAAATTCATTTCTATTGTTTTAAATTCAAATTCCTTACGTTGTTTTTGAATTTAAAACCTCTGCAATGCGCATCACCAGTTTTGAATTCAAAATAATAGCGCATAGTTTAAATTCAAAAAACTTATTTTAAATTTAAACTATAAAACAAGTGTTTCTGTGGATAAACTTATCCACAATCAAGCAAAAATGCCCCTATTTATTGATTCTATTCTATATTCCATCATTTCTTAAACATAGAAAAGTCATTCAAATGAACAATCGGTATTTTTAAATTCAAAAGTTAGCCCATGTTTTAAATTCAAACCTGCCACGTTATTTTGAATTTAAAACATTTCAACAAACATCATTCGTTTTGAATTCAAAATAACGTGACCCTAACGTCTGTTATAAATTAAACCCTCTTGTGGATAACTAACTTTAAATTCAAAAAATGTAAAAAACTTGTCTTCACTTTTTTAAATTTAAAAACACTATCAATATTTAAATTCAAAAATTCACGTAAAAAGTTATCCACACCTAAAAATGCTCATGATTTATTATTTTTTTAAATTTAAAAGACGAAAAAAGCGATCCGAAGACCGCTTTTTAGCAAATTAAAATTACTTTAGAGAGTCATATTTTCTGTTAGAGCGAGTGGTTCTGGCAAAATTTTTGCCAATTGACGGCATAACGTCGTCAATTCATTACTATCCAAAGGCATTAAAGTGATATGACCTAACTTACGGCCAGCACGTTCTGACTTGTTATAAAGGTGTAGATGAGCACCATTTAAGGCAAGTACATCTTCAGTTTTAGGATGCTGACCAATAATATTGATCATGACCGTTGGACGAACAACGTCTGTTGAACCTAATGGAAGACCAGCAACAGCTCGAATATGGTTTTCAAACTGAGAACAAACAGCGCCTTCAATTGACCAGTGGCCTGAGTTATGCACACGCGGTGCCATCTCATTTGCACATAAACCTTGCTCTGTCACAAACAGCTCTAGAGTCAACACACCAACATAGTTGAGGTGATTCAACAAGCGTGTAATGTAGTCTTGAGCAACAGGCTGTAAAGCTTCACTATTCGGTGCTGGAACAATTGAATGCGATAAAATGCCATTATGGTGGTGATTTTCAGCCAATGGCCAAGTTTTTACTTCACCATTTTGGCCGCGCACCGCAATAATTGAAACTTCGCGAGAGAATTTAACAAAGCTTTCGGCAACTAGGCTCTGTGCAGGACCAAGTTCAGCCCACGCGGTGTCAATCTGGTCTTCTGAACGAAGTACAAACTGACCTTTACCATCATATCCACCAGTTGCAGTCTTGAGCACAATCGGCAAGCCAAGCTCAGCAACAGCCTTTTTCAAACTTTCTAAGCTATCTACAGCACGATACGGCGCAACAGGAATAGTAAGTTCATCAAATAATGCTTTTTCTGATAAACGATTTTGCGCAGTCGCTAAAGCAACACGGGGAGGGTGCAATGCCTTAGTTTTTGTTAAAACATCAACATCTTCCACGGGGGTGTTTTCAAACTCAAGACTGTAAACATCAGCACTTTCAATAAACTGCTTTAAACCTTGCTCATCTTGACTAGAAAAGACTTGGCCTAAAACACCTGCTGGACAATCTGTATTTGCTTCAAAAAAAGTACATTGAATATTTAATGGTAACGCCGCTTGAGCCATCATTCGACCCAGTTGCCCACCACCAAAAATACCGATAGTTTTATCCATCTCAGCCTCTTACACCTGACCCGGAATATTTTTGCTTGCAACTTTATCAGTTTGCGCAGCACGGAAATCAGCAACATTTTTTGCGATTTCAGGACGAGTTAAACCTAAGATTTGTGCCGCCATAATTGCAGCATTCGTCGCACCAGCTGGACCAATCGCTAAAGTACCCACTGCAATACCAGCTGGCATTTGTACGATTGAAAGCAAAGAATCTACGCCATTTAAAATTGATGATTTAACTGGTACACCTAAAACAGGTAAATCAGTTTTTGCGGCACACATTCCAGGTAAATGCGCTGCACCGCCTGCACCAGCAATAATCACTTGAATACCACGATCACGCGCAGTTTCTGCATATTCAAATAAACGATCTGGAGTACGATGAGCAGATACCACTTCCGCTTCAAATGGGACACCAAGCTGTTTAAGCATATTGGCTGTGTTTTCGAGAGTTGCCCAATCAGATTGAGAACCCATAATAATTCCAACGAGAGGTTGAGCGTCTTGTGCTGCGGCCGCATTCATTGCTAATGTTCCAGAGACAAAAGTAAAAGAAGATAAATCTCGACGAGAGCCAAGTTTTAAATGGTTCGGAAGCCCATTATTATAGACTGATTTTTCATCTCACGAAAATTTAACTGACCAGCTCTGCGAATATTTTTAATCTCATAAAAAAATGTCATGGTTTAACAGTGACACATTCTCAAATTTTATTAATATTATTTAAATATCCTGCAAAATAATCAGGTATTTGGAAAAGTAATCGCTTGTATAGAATCAATTATTCAATACAAGCTATTGCAAATTATTGGCTTCTAAATACGAAATAAACACAGCCAAATAGACATAACATCGCCCACAAGTAATCTAGTTTAAATGGTTGTTTAAACAAGAAAATCATAAACGGTACGAACACAATCAGCGTAACCACTTCCTGTGTGATCTTCATTTCACCGAGTAACCAACCTTGTGCACTCAGCATACGAGTAGCAGGAATCATAAAACTGTATTCAAGCAAGGCAATAATCCAACCGAATAAAATCGCTTGCCAGAGTGGAGCATGGTGCAAAAATTTAAGGTGCCCATACCATGCAAGTGTCATAAAACAGTTAGAAATAACTAATAACGCAAACGCTAAAACCGTTGGGCTCAAAGGCACATCCCTCATCATCACGATGATTTAAGTATTATTAAAGATACAAAACATTATAAAAGATAAAACTGTAATTCAGCTTAAATACAAAAAATAAAGCTGTACTTTTATAAGGGCCTCAAACACATAGAACAACAACGATTTTTGACTATCTTTTCCCGTTTAGCCTTGCTATCGTTGCTGCCAAATTTATCAATAATGAACGCGCAGACACTTGACGTGCTGTGTATAGAAGCAGTGGAGAAAGCGAGCAATGCATCTGCATATCTTGGGTATTTGTGGCACTTTTATGGGCTCTTTAGCGCTTTTAGCTCGTGATTTAGGGCATAAGGTAACCGGTTCGGATTTAAACGTTTACCCGCCAATGTCTACCCAGTTAGAAAATGCAGGCATTACACTCATGCAAGGCTATGACCGTAGCCATTTACAACCACATCCAGATTTAGTGATTGTCGGAAATGCCATGAAACGTGGTATTGATGCTGTAGAATATATGCTTAATGAAGGTCTACCATATATTTCTGGTCCACAGTTCCTTGCCGATCATGTTCTACAAGGCAAGCATGTACTTGGTGTAGCGGGTACTCATGGTAAAACCACGACTACGACTATGCTTGCTTGGGTACTTGATCAAGCTGGTTTAAATCCAGGCTTTTTAATTGGCGGCGTTCCACTGGGCTTTAGTGAAAGCGCTCGTTTAGGCGGTGGCAAATACTTCTGCGTTGAAGCCGATGAATATGACTCAGCTTTCTTTGATAAGCGCTCTAAGTTTGTTCATTATCACCCAAAAACGGCGATTTTAAACAACCTAGAATTCGACCATGCCGATATTTTTGATGACTTAGCGGCTATTCAAAAGCAATTCCATCACCTTGTGCGTACCATTCCAAGTGAAGGCCGCATTATTGCACCAATTACTGAAACACACATTGACGAAGTGCTTGAAATGGGCTGTTGGACACCAGTGATTCGTACAAGTCTAGAAACGAATGAAAAAGCTGCTCTGTCTGCCGAATTAATTTCAATTGATGGCAGCCATTTTAAAGTACTCGAAAATGGCAATGTCGTTGGCGAAGTGAAATGGAGTATGACAGGGCAACATAGTGTAGCTAATGCTTTAGCAACGATTGCAGCTGCTCAGCATGTCGGTGTTGCGCTTGAAAAGGCTTGTGAAGCTTTGTCTAACTTTGGTGGTGTGAAACGTCGTATGGAGTTGCTTGGCACAGTCAATAGTATTGAGGTTTATGATGACTTTGCTCACCATCCAACTGCAATTGACACGACTTTAGATGGCGCACGTAAACGTTTAGGCGAACGCCGTTTATGGGCCATTATCGAACCACGTTCAAACACCATGCGTATGGGAAGCCATAAAGATGGCTTAGCACACTCAGCACGCTTAGCAGACGAAGTCATTTGGTATCAGCCAGAAGGTTTAGATTGGGATTTACAACCCGTGATTGAAGCTGCGTCTAATCATGCTCAAGTTAGCCGTTCACTTGATGAAATTATTGAACGTGTTGTCAATGAAGCAGGTGAGGGCGATGCTGTTGTGATCATGTCTAATGGTGGCTTTGGTGGATTACATCAAAAATTAATGAATGCATTAAAAGCAAAAGCTGCTTAACTTGGCTTTAGATAATTCAATAAAAAAACGGGTTTCAAATGGAAACCCGTTTTTTATTCAGCCGTTTTAAACCTTCTCTGGTTCTATATTGGCTATAAATTTATTAGAAACCATTAAACGTAAACTATAGACAATACCCATCGCAAAAACGCTATATCCCACGTTATTACAAATAAACGGAATACATAAAATGATAAGAGCCGTAATAGGGTAAAACCATTTGCTGATTCCCGCTAAACATTCAAATTCGTATAGTACCCAAATACAGGTGGTATAGAGCACTACACTCACCGCAACAACTATTCCCATATATAAATCGGAAATATGGGCATGATGAGTAGTGACATCCACTGCCGCTGCAAGCGCAGCGCCCACCGTAGCAATACTCACAAAAACAAAGTAATGACCATACCCCCATACAAACGGGCGCACACCTTTCAAATGGTGATGCTGTTCACTACGGTCAAAATAAGCCCACCACATCGCGAACATAAGCATCAATCCACCGATCATTAAAAAAACGGCAGGAATATTAATAGATTGAGCAGTCAGCGCATCGCGGATTGCATTAAAGCTACCAATAATTGATTCACCCAACACAATAATCGTAAGCAGGGCATAACGCTCTACAATATGATGTGGATGCCACGGCGTAGGTGAATATTTTTCTGCATAGTAGGGAACAAATAGCTCCATAGCAGCTAAAAATAAAAATAAAGGGGCCGAAAGTACATGGGTAAAATTGGCAACTAACCAACCAACCTGTACCAGTACAATCCCTATTGCATAACGATAAGCCGTAATACGTCGAGCAGGATCGTATTTTGCTGCACGCAACCACTGGGTCACTAATGCCATTCGCATGATGACATAACCAATGATCATTACATCAAAATCCTGACTATGAAATACATCAGGAATGCCTGCTGCCATCACCAATGAACCTGCAATTTGCACAAAAGTGAGGCATCGATACAACGCATCGTCGTTATCGTAAGCCGAAGCAAACCATGAAAAGTTCATCCATGCCCACCATAGCGCGAAAAATACCATCAGGTAACTTGGTAACGCATGCCATAGGTGATTTTCAATAATGGCGTGGTGTAACTGCTGACCAGCTGTTGCAATTGCTACCACAAAAATTAAATCGAACAATAATTCGAGGGGAGTCGCTGCTCTATGCGGCTGTTCTGGATCTCTTGGAGATAAAGGCCTCAAACTTAATTTTTTCTGTTTTTCTTGAGTAGTCATAAAATAACGTTCTCGAATAAAATGCCAACACGTTAGCACTTTAATATTAACGCCCAGATCACGCATTAAAAATTATCTAGATTTGCTGTTTAATCTTTACTCGCAAACAAACGATATTTCATTTTTGTGACAATTCTTTATCAAGATATTCAACTGAATTCTTTATGATAGCTCACGTTTTTGTTCTTGTTTGGAATATGAATGTCTTTAGAAACACTCAACCTTAGCTTATTCCATGTCATTAATGGTGCTCAGGATGCGAGTCAATTTATCATTCGTCTTGCTATCTTTTTTGCTAATGATCTCCTGTATATCCTTTTATTCATTCTTACTTTTTTATGGTTCTATGGCGACCAAGATTTAAAAAATAGGGTCGTTAAATCTGTCTTTTTAACATGTGTCTCGCTTTTAGTAGGATACGTTATTTCTCTGTTTTACCATCATTCACGGCCGTTTGTGATGGGTGTTGGTACCACTTTTATCGAACATGCACCAACGGCATCTTTTCCAAGTAATCATATGCTGATTTTCAGCACCATAGCTCTGTCTTATTTATTTGCTCAGCGCAAACTGATTGGAATAATTTTTCTTTTCTTGTCATTTTTCGTGGCATGGTCGCGTATTTATCTTGGTGTGCATTTCCCTTTAGATATGTTGGGTGCTTTTATTGTTGCTCTGTTGGTCAATACAGCGGGTTATTACTTCTGGAATGCTTACGGCACACGCATAACTGCATTTTTTATTCATCTCTACAAAATCATATGCAAACCGCTTTTAGATCGGGGTTTAATTAAATAGCTTCTAAATCCATTGTTGTGTTAAAAAACACGAAATTAAGTTCAGTTGCGTAATCCTAAAAAATCTGCCATTCTATGCGTAGTTGGATATGTTTTATCCAAAACAGAATTTAGTTTGACAAGGGGAGTAGCCTCCTCCAAACATAGCAGCAATGTTATGTGTCAGATATCGTCAATACACTTTTATTAAAAAGTCGGTATCTGAGCATCATGAAATTCATGATGTAGGCAAGACCTTGATCATGTTGGTACAGATGTTTAATTCATCTGGCAACGGGTCAAGGTTTTTTTATGCCCAATTGCCGGATGTGGAGGTTTTATGGAATCGATCGGCAATTTATGGCTGTATATAGCGTTCTTTGGCATTGTCATCGTAATGCTCCTGATTGACTTTTTAGGCTTTAAGCAAAAGCAAGGTCAGGATGTTTCAATTAAGCAAGCAGCTTACTGGAGTGTGGCGTGGGTGAGTGTCGCGGCATTATTTGGTGGTGGTTTATGGTTGTATCTACAGCAAACTGCTGGTGTGACCTTAGCAAACCAAAAAACCATGGAATACTTTGCAGGTTACTTACTTGAAAAGTCACTCGCGATTGACAACGTTTTCGTCTGGTTAATGATTTTCGCAGCTTTTGCTATTCCACCTGCGCTACAACGTAAAATTTTGCTCTACGGCGTATTAGGTGCAATTGTACTTCGTACTCTCTTTATTTTTATTGGTGCATGGTTCGTTCAAGAGTTTTCTTGGGTGCTTTATATCTTTGGTGCGTTCTTGGTCTACACAGGCTTTAAGTTCTTAAAAGGTCAAGAAGAAGAAACCAATATTGAAGACATCAAAGTTCTAAAATGGTTACGTAACCACATGCGTATTACGCCACAGCTTGAAGGTGACAAGTTCTTTGTTCGTCAGAATGGTTTATTGTGGGCAACGCCGTTATTTTTAGTTTTAATTTTGGTTGAAGCGTCTGACGTCATTTTCGCAGTCGACTCTATTCCTGCTATTTTCGCGGTAACCAGCGATCCGTTTATTGTTCTAACAGCGAACTTAATGGCAATTTTAGGTTTACGTGCAATGTTCTTCTTACTTGCTGGCGCTGCAACTAAACTACATTACTTGCCATACGGTTTAGGCATCATCTTATTGTTCATTGGTGCAAAAATGTTGTTGCTTGATGTATTCCATATGCCAATCTGGATCTCGTTATGCTTTATCGTATTGGTGTTAGCAATTACTGCTTATCTATCATTACGACACAACAAAAAGCAGTTGCAGTCTTAATTCATCATATCAAGGCATCTACAGATGAGATGCCTTGATATTCAAATTTTCAAAGTAGGCTGTATTTAAAAATACAGAAATATTATATATCCGCCTAAAAGTGCTTTTTATTGTGGCTTCTTCGCAATTAATGAGTGTCATTTAAGTGCATTGCCAACAATCACCTTAATTTTTTAAACATAGACTATAACGAATACTCAAAAATAGAACCCTTTAATCTTTTGTATTTTAAAAATTTTATTCTCTTTTTCTTTATTAAAAATCTATATTGGCAAGCTCTTTGCATCTCCTAAAAAGAAAAAAGCCTAGATTTTAAGGGCTCGTGAGAGCCCTAATTTTTTTAAGGAGTGATGCCATGAATGCTATTCCCACTTTAACCCCACTTGCTATGCCGTGTAACAGCAGTTTTGATGCAAAAGATTGGGAAATTTTATCTAGTCACTGGTACCCAGTTGCCCGTATTCAAGACGTCTCTACTGCACCACAACGAGTGACGCTATTAGACGTGAATATGGCTCTGTATAAAACAGAAAGTGGTGAAATTCACCTCGTTCGGGACATTTGCCCTCATCGTGGTGTGCCTTTAACCAAAGGGTGGGTAGAAGGGGAGGAAATTGTGTGTCCCTATCACGGTCTGCGTTACAACACCGAAGGGAAATGTACCCAAATTCCCGCACAGCCCGAATTAACCAAAATTTCAGATCGCTTTTCTTTAACAAAATTTCCAGTCGTGCAACGTTATGGCCTAATCTGGACCAGTATTCATGGTCGTGATATTGCTAAAGCCAATATTCCTGTATTAGATACTTGGGACCAGACAGACCATCAAGCGATTTTGCCACCTTTTGTCGATATTGGCGGTTCTAGCGGACGTCAACTTGAAGGTTTTATTGATGTCGCACATTTTGCATGGGTACATCACAACGCATTTGCTGATCGCGATAACCCTGTAGTGCCCAAATACCAAACTGAACGTACCAATTATGGCTTAAAAACGGTCTATATCAGTAATGTCAGCAACTATCCACATGAGCTAAAACATTTAGAGCCGAAAGGCTTTTTATGGAAACGCACCTTTGATATTTATCCACCTTTTTCAGCAATACTTACTGTCGATTTTCCAGAAGGCGGCATTTTAAAAATCTTGAACGCTTGTTGTCCTGTATCAAGCAATAAAACCCGATTATTTGTTCCTTTAACACGTAACTTTGATCAAACAGGTGATTTAGAAAAAGTATATGCATTTAATGCCCAAATTTTTGCCGAAGATCAGGACATCATCGAATCACAAAAGCCAGAAGAGCTTCCTTTGGACTTGATGATGGAAGCTCATTTTGAAGCAGACCGCTCTTCAACAACTTACCGCCGGATTTTGGCTGAATGGGGACTAAGTAAACGTTATACCGTTTAAATCTTGGCTAACTGGGGTACAATCAACCGAAAAAAGTGAAAATATAAAGGCTTTCCATGTCATTGATAGCAAATACCACTGTAGTTCGTGGTCGTTTTTTAGATATCCAACAAACCGTCTCAGAGCCAACTGATATTCCAAATTATGTGCGCTATTTGGAAGATGGTGTATTGATTAGTGAACATGGAAAAATCATTTGGTTTGGCGCATGGGAAGAAGCTCAAAAGCATCTTCCTGCTGGAGTTGAAATTCAACACTATCCAGAACAGTTGATTGTACCCGGCTTTATTGATACCCATATTCACTTCCCACAAACTGAAATGGTTGGAGCTTACGGCGAACAACTTTTGAGTTGGTTAAATACCTATACTTTTCCAACTGAAATCCAGTTTAAAGACAAAGCATATGCAAGTGAAATTGCCCAGTTCTTTGTTCAGGAACTCTTAAAACACGGTACAACCACCGCTCTAGTCTTCTGTACAGTTCATCCTGAGTCAGTAGATGCTTTATTTGAAGCCGCAGAAGACGTTCAGATGCGTTTAATTGCTGGTAAGGTACTCATGGACCGCAATGCGCCAGATGCGCTGTGTGACACACCAGAAACCGCTTACAGCGATACAAAAGCACTTATTGAAAAATGGCATGGTAAAGGTCGTGCTCTTTATGCGATTACCCCACGTTTTGCGCCAACCTCTACTCCCGAACAGTTAGAAAGAGCAGGGCAGTTAAAACAAGAATTCCCTGATGTCTATGTTCATACGCATTTAAGTGAAAATAAAGATGAAATCGCATGGGTGAAATCTTTATTTCCAGAACAATCAGGCTATTTAGATGTCTATCAACATTATGGTTTAACTGGCAAACGATCTGTTTTTGCTCATTGTGTTCATTTAGAAGATGAAGAATGGCAATGTATGCACGATACGCAATCGGCCATCGCATTTTGTCCAACTTCAAACTTGTTTTTAGGTAGTGGTTTATTTCCATTGAAAAAAACGTGGGAAAAACAAGTGAAAGTGGGCTTAGGTACAGATATCGGTGCTGGTACATCATTTAGCTTATTACAAACCGTTAACGAGGCTTATAAGGTCCAACAATTACAAGGCGATAAGCTTTCTGCTTTTGAAGCGCTTTATCATGCAACGTTAGGTGGAGCAAAAGCACTTGATCTGCACGACCAGTTAGGCAATTTCAACATCGGTAAAGAAGCAGATTTTGTTGTCTTGAATCTTAAGCCAACAGCATTACAGCAACTTCGCCAGTCTAAATCTAAGTCTGTTGAAGATGCGCTGTTTGCATTATTCACTTTAGGTGATGACCGTAATATTGAGGCGACTTATATTTATGGAAAACGTGCTTATCAAAAAGAAACAGCCCAATAAAAATCGGGCCGTTAAGTTTTTGTTATTATTTGGAATATGTGCTCTTGCATTAAAGCGGGATCGGCATATCTCTCAAAATGATAAAATTTCAGAGTCATCAAAGGGTGCATGAAAAGTCATTTTGCTTTAAAATTTTACCATTAACTCAGATTTTAGAGGTGTTGCAGGTCAACACCTTTTTTATTTTTTCTTTTATATCTTGTAGGAATCTGACATGACTGTTGCAATGAGCATCATGATTTCAACCGAAGAAATTCAAGCAAAAGTCAAAGAGCTCGGCGAGCAAATTAACGCTCACTACGCCAATAGTGACAAAGAGTTGGTCCTGATTGGGCTACTGCGTGGTTCTGTTATTTTCATGGCAGACTTATGCCGAACAATTACCAAACCGCATGAACTCGACTTTATGACAGTGTCTAGCTACGGCGGCGGTACGACTTCAAGTCGGGATGTTAAAATCTTAAAAGATCTTGATGGTGAAATTCGCGGTAAAGATGTGTTAGTTGTTGAAGATATTATCGATTCAGGTAATACCTTAAGCAAAGTCATGGAAATGTTGCAAACTCGAGATCCAAATTCAATTCAATTATGCACATTGGTGAGTAAACCATCTCGCCGTGAAATTGATCTCGAAGTTAAATTTTTAGGTTTTGAAGTTGAAGATAAGTTCATTGTGGGTTATGGATTAGACTACGACCAAAAATATCGCCACTTACCATTTATTGGCGAAATTGGTTTATAAATTTAAAAAAATAGCACCGTGAGGTGCTATTTTTTTATATAAAACTTAGCTTCGAACAAAAAAGACACAAAAAGTCGCAATCTGCTACAGACAAAATAGACAGCTCTCAAGCACGATAGAATATGAAGCAAAATCATTAACTTCATCAAAAAAACAACTGGAGAAAAAATATGTGGTCACTCATTGTCGCTATTGTGGTTGGTTTCTTTGCTGGCTTAATCGCTCGTGCCTTACATCCTGGAGATGATAAAGCAGGTTTTATCGTAACTACCTTAATTGGTATTGCAGGCTCACTTCTAGCCACGTATGGTGGCCGTTTACTTGGCCTCTACGGAGAAAATTCAGCTGCGGGCTTTATCGCATCCGTTATTGGTGCAGTCGTTATTCTCTTTATTTATAATTTAATTGCACGAAAAAGTTAATGACTTTTAGGTAATAAAAAAGCACCAGATGGTGCTTTTTTAATTCATTTTATAGACCTAACTCTTTCCAAACTGACTGAATTTCTTCGGCAGATCGAGCACCTACCAGTTTAAATCCGTTTGCAAAAATCAGAGTAGGAGTACCATTAAAGCCTAACTTTCTTCCGAGCTCTAAATTACGGTCAATTGGATTAGCACAGCTCGTAACCGTTGGTTTAACACCTTGCTGAATCAATTTTTTCCATGAATATGATTGATTTGGCGCACACCAAACCTGCCTAGAAACAACGATAGACTGAGGTTTTAAAGGATAGATGAACGTGTAAATGGTCACATCTTTCAACTTGTCGAGTTCAGGTTCAAGCTGCTTGCAATAAGGGCAGTTTGGATCAGTAAATACTGCTAAAACATGCTGTCCATTACCTTTAACCGTTTTAATTGCATCTTTTAAAGGGAGCTGTTTCCAGTCAATTGAGTTCTGTCCTAAAACTAGATCTTTGGTCAAATTCTTCTGATCTTTTAATCGAATCATAGAGCCAACAAACATATGCTGACCATCTTCGCCGACATAGATGATTTGTTCATCCAGATTAGCGCTATATAACCCTTGCATTTCGGTTTTCTGGATATTGCTAATTTTCAAATTAGGGTACTGTTTTTTAATATTTTCCTTAACAGTATCCACATTAGCCAAACTCAAACTTGCCGTTAAGCTAAATAATGCCAATATTCCTAGTTTTTTAAGCATAAAACCGACTCATAGGTAGGAGAGGACCTCATTTTAATCAGTTCCGCTCTTTGAAACAGAACTGATTACCGAGTTATAACCAAACTGCCACTCATTTACGCCAATGTTTCACGTGGAACATAAGTAGGTTTTAGAATATTAATTTCCACGGATATATGCACAATTTCATCATGAATCGATAAAGCTTGACGAATCTGGTCTGCGGTTAAAGAAATATCATCGGTTTCGAGCGCCAGAATACAAGAAAACTTGCCTTTTGCGACTTTCCAGACATGAATATCCGTGATTTCAACATACTGTGGAAATTCAGCAATCACTTCACGAATTTCTTCAACCACAGGATGATCCATTTCTGCATCTAGAAGGGTTTTTCCTGTTTCTTTCATTAATCCCAAAGACCATTTCGCGACTAAAATAGCCCCTAAAATGCCTAAAAGTGCATCTAAAAAATCCCAACCGAAATACTTACCCGCACAAAGCGCAATAATTGCAAAAACAGAAGTCACGGCATCTGCAACTACGTGTAAAAAAGCAGCTTTTTGATTTAAATCATGGTGCTGATGCCCATGTTCATGCTGGTGATGGTGATGGTGATGGTGATGGTGATGGTGATGGTGATGGTGACCATCATCGTGAAGTAACCATGCGCAAATCAAATTAATGATCAACCCTAGAATTGCAATGGGAATCGCTTCATTATAAAAAATCTCAACCGGATTAAATAAACGTTGTATCGACTGAAACGCCATAAAAATGGCTACAACCATTAGCAAAATCGCACTGCTATAACCCGCTAAAATCTCAATTTTCCAAGTTCCAAAACTAAACCGATGATCTTTGGAATAATGACGAGCCGCACGATAAGCAAAATAGGCTAAACCGAGTGCCAACATATGCGAACTCATATGCCAACCATCAGCCAGAAGCGCCATTGAATTGAAAAACCATCCACCGAATATTTCTAACACCATCATGGATGCCGTTAAAATGGTTGCAATCAAAATACGTTTTTGCGCCAGTGGATTTCCTTCATCAAACTGATGTTGATGATGACGTGATACACTATGATCCTGCATAAAATTCAAACCCAATATACTCCCTACCAGTATATTGAATTATACAAGAGAACACAGATGAGTCACATTGGTCAGGATAAAAAAATACTTAATCGTGTAAAACGACTAAAAGGGCAAATTAACAGTATTGAGCATGCCGTTGAACAGTCGGATATTTCATGCATAGAAATACTACAGCAAGTCGCTGCAATTAAAGGGGCAATAAACGGCCTGATGAGTGAATTGATGGAACAACATTTACATCACCATGTGCTCAAAGAAGCACAGGTTGATCAAAATGAATTAGATGAGTTTTTAAAAGTTCTAAAAAGATACGGCTAACGAGATGACTGAATGACACAGCCATCTGCATCATTCAGTTTTTTAATTATTTTCCAATACAAAACGAACCAAAGATTTTGCCTAATAGGTCATCGGCGCTAAAGTCACCGGTAATTTCACCTAAAGCATTCTGAGCAAGTCGTAATGATTCAGCAACAAGTTCACCTGCGTTAAATACCACAAGTTGTTCATGGGCCTCTGAGAGATAGAGCTGTGTGCGTTTCATTGCGTCTAAATGACGTGTTCTGGCAATAAAGGTGTCTTCCTCAGGATGAAAGCCTGCATGAGCTGTAATCGCGTCTACGAGGCCTTGTACGCCCATCTCTTGTTTGGCAGAAACGGTAATATGACGGAACCCTTGAAAATCGCTTATTTCAGCTAACTGACCAGTTAAATCGCATTTATTACCAATTAACATTAAACGACGCGGCTCAATATGTTCAGCAAAATATTCTTGAGCTAGTTTTAATGGATCATCGCCTTGATTTAAGTCATAAACCAACAATAACAAATCAGCCTGTTCAATTTCTTTAATTGCTCTGCGAATCCCTTCTTTTTCAACGATATCACCCGTTTCACGGAGACCTGCGGTGTCTGTTAAGGTAATTGGCAAACCATTTAAACTAATTTTTTCATGTAAAACATCGCGAGTTGTACCAGCAATGTCTGTCACAATTGCACGCTCAACGCCAGCAAGCGCATTCAACAAGCTCGATTTACCCGCATTTGGCTTACCAGCAATCACAACTTGCAAACCTTCACGTAGTAATTGGCCTTGTCGTGCAGACATTTGCACGCCATGTACAGACTGTCGTACATCTTCAAGTAAAGCTAAAATTTTGCCATCAGCCAAAAAGTCGATTTCTTCTTCAGGAAAATCTATTGCGGCTTCCACATGCAAACGTAAATGAATCAGTTTTTCTAAAACGGTATTAATTTTTGTTGAAAAAGCGCCTTGCAAAGAACGAACAGCAGAACGTGCAGCAGCTTGCGATGTCGCATCAATCAAATCTGCAATCGCTTCAGCTTGCACTAAGTCCATCTTGCCATTTTCAAAGGCTCGCATGGAAAACTCACCCGCTTTTGCGGCAATGGCACCAAGTTCAAATAGTCGACCTAGCAAGGCATTTTGGATAACTGGGCCACCATGGCCTTGTAGCTCTACAACATCCTCACCTGTAAATGAGTGAGGATTTGGAAAACATAGAACAATGCCTTCATCCATAATGCTCCCATCGACATCATAAAACTTACGGAAACCCGCCATACGTGCTTCAGGCAAGTTTTTCTGTGTCAGGTTTTGAGCAATTTCATAAGCCTTAGGTCCCGATAGGCGAATAACCCCCACACCACCACGCCCTGGCGGCGTTGCAATTGCGGCAATTGTGGTTTGACTTTGCATATTATTCACCTAAAAACCTAAAATCCAGCCAAAGAAAAATCCGCCTAAGATTACCATCTTAAGCGGATTTATTCAGCAAAAGTTCAACGATTAAGATGCTGATTCAGTCTTACTTAAACGACTTTTTTCAACACTCTTATTAATAAACGACTGCTGTAAAATAGTAATACTGTTGTTCACAATCCAATACAACACGAGACCTGCAGGGAAGAACA
Organism: Acinetobacter calcoaceticus; assembly: GCF_900520355.1. NCBI lineage: Bacteria > Pseudomonadati > Pseudomonadota > Gammaproteobacteria > Moraxellales > Moraxellaceae > Acinetobacter > Acinetobacter calcoaceticus. The sequence continues at coordinate 3,931,775 of NZ_LS999521.1, forward strand.
GCATAAATACCGTAAACATGATTGGCATAATACGGAACACTTTTGCCTGCATTGGGTCAGCTGGTTGCGGGTTCAGCATTTGCTGTGCAAACATGGTTACGCCCATGATTAACGGTAAGATGAACCAAGGGTCCATTGCTGACAAGTCTTGAATCCAGCCTAACCATGGTGCGTGACGTAATTCCACACTTTCCATGAGTACCCAGTACAAGGCAAGGAAAATTGGCATTTGTAGCAACAATGGTAAACAACCTGAAAGAGGATTCACTTGTTCACGTTTGTATAAAGCCATCATTTCTTGCGAAAAGCGCATGCGGTCTTCACCGAACTCTTCTTTCATGCGTTGCATTTCTGGTGCAATCACACGCATTTTCGCCATAGAACGATAACTTTTTGAAGATAAAGGCCATAAAATCATCTTCACCATAACGGTAAGTAAGATGATTGACCATCCCCAGTTGCCCACAATGCTATGGAAGAATTGAAGACCTAAGAACAATAACTTGGCAATCGGCCATAACCACCCATAATCAACAGTCTGATTCAAGCCAACCGCTAAATCTTTTAATTCAGATTGTACTTTTGGACCTGAATAAAGTTTTGCGTCCACTTCCATTGAAGTGCCTGCCGGAACATTAATCACTGGTGAGGTAAAACCAATGATATTCATATGATCAGCAGATTGACGAGATTCAAGTTTAGCTACATAAGGCTGACCATTTGCTTGAGTCAGTTTAAGATTTCCAGGAATCCAAGCACTTACAAAATAATGCTGAACAATCCCAACCCATCCACCTTTAGCTTCAGTGCTTACTTTTTCTTCTGAGAAATTAGCAAACTTAAGCTTGTTGTAGTGTGAATCAGGTGTTCCCCAAGCTCCACCTAAGAAAGTTCCTAGAGTGAAAATACCTTGAGAAGATTTACCAGGATCGTCAGAGTTATCACGCTTTAATTGTCCGAACATCTGACCTTGCCAGCTTTGTTGGCTACGGTTAATAACTTGATGTCTTACAACAATTGGATATTGCCCTTGGGTAAAGGTAAAAGTTTTAATAATTTCAACGCCTTCAGGTGTTTTAAATACCATCGGAACGTTTAAAACTTTTTCAGATTGACCCTTTTGATCCTGTACACCTTTAGCATCAGCCAAAGTATATGATGTTTTTTCAACAGCATATAATGGTCGACCACCACGACTACTATCTGGTCCATTCAAACCAATTAAGCCAGATTGAGCAACGTATGTACGCTTGGCATCATTTTCAAGCATAACAAATGGCTGATCGCTGTCTTTGCTTTTGTCGTGTGAGAGTAATTCAATACGAACAATATCACCACCTTTTGGATTGATCCAAATATGGTAAAGGTCAGTTTGTACTGAAATAAGCTGTTGATTCACAGGTGCAGTTGCATCTGTGGTTTGTGACTGCGCAATATTTGCTTGTGGCACATCGGAAGCCACTGTTGCATTTTTAGCATTTGGCAAATCAGCAGATACTTCATGTGAACTTACAGCCGCCGCTTGTTTTTGCGGTGCAGTTGCAGCATTTCCATAATCTTTTTGCCAAGCCAAAATGAGCAAATATGCGGTGACAAACATGGCCCCGAGAATTGCAAACCTGGCCCATTGTTGCATATCTATTACCCCAAATGGTTAGAGAGATTTTGCTTCAGTAAACGATCACGAAAGGGTACAGCAACATGATGCGTTTGAGAATCTATTTGATGAAACGAAATAAAACGAATTGCTTTTGGCGGTACCGGATCATATCCAGATCCTCCCCACGGATGACAACGACAAATCCGTTTAGAAGATAACCAAACGCCTTTTATCGCACCATGAGTTTGCAATGCTTCTATCGCATATTGGGAACAGGTCGGAATATAACGACAACGGGGTCCAAGAAGCGGACTAATCGCAATTTGATACAGTCGAATCAACCAACGTAGAAAACGAACCATTGGCTATCTCTTAATTTTGCGAGGTTGTGCCAACTTTAGAATGTTTTTTTGCCAAACGTTGTAATTTTTGCCAAGCAAAATCTAATTGTTGATATAGCTCAGCATTCGTAATCGTTTCTATACCAACTTTCGGCATGACCACAATATCTATGTCTGATCCAAAATTCGGCTGATGTAGACGAAAGCTCTCACGAGCAAGACGTTTTATTCGATTTCTTTCATGCGCACGGCGCACTTTTTTCTTAGCAACAACAATACCCAAACGGCTATTAGGCTGTTCGGTTAATTTTGCAAGAAATAAAAAATGGGGTTGATGCACTTTAAAAAGCGCACCATCGAATACACTTTTATAATCTGCAGCACAGCGTATTCGCACAT